>CAIUDS010000816.1 GCA_903897985.1 uncultured delta proteobacterium | reverse complement strand
TGACAAATACGGATTGGCATGGGTGCGCGCTCATCTTCCGGAGCCGGAACTGAGAAATTTTGCTTGGATTGCCCGCGCAGATAAGGGGAAAAAAAAGTGTTAGACGGTCAGCCCCCGCGCCCCCACCCGATCGTCGCCGGAATAATATTTGTAATCCATGCTACAGGTTAAAAGGGGGCGGAAAAGCCGGAACATCCCTCCCAGCCGGGCGCCGGCGGCTTGACTTGGGGCGGGCCGGGGATAGACTATTGACGGGGGAGAATGAGAATGAAGTTTTTGACGGGGAGGTTTTGGAATGGCGCACAGGATTGTGAGCGAGGATTGCATATCCTGCGGTTCCTGCGCGATAGAATGCCCGACCGAGGCAATCCGGGAAGCCAAGGACTGTTACCTGATCGAAGTCAAGAAATGCAATGATTGCGGCAGTTGCAAGGAAGTCTGTCCGCAGGAATGCATCTCGGGGCCGGAGAATAGCTGAGAATAGGTAAAGCATTACAGATTACAAATTACAGATTACAGATTTCAAAAAATTCTTTGCGTGGGACACCGCGTGTCCCTTTGCGCCTTTGCGGTGAATAAGAATCATGCTTGCCAAGCGAATCATACCCTGCCTGGATGTTATGGCCGGAAAGGTGGTCAAGGGGGTCAAGTTCTTGAACCTTCAGGACGCCGGCGATCCGGTCGAGTGCGCGATTGAATACGACCGTCAGGGCGCGGACGAGTTGACCTTCCTCGACATCACCGCCAGCTTCGAGCGACGCGACATCATCCTGGAGGTGGTTGCGCGCACTGCGGAGCAGGTGTTCATGCCGCTGACGGTGGGGGGCGGGATCCGGACGCTCGAGGACATCCGCAAGTTGCTGAAAGCGGGCGCGGACAAGGTGAGCGTGAACACCGCGGCGGTGAACAACCCCGAGTTCGTGAAGCAGGGGGCGAAGCGCTTCGGCAGCCAGTGCATGGTGGTGGCGATTGATGCCCGAAGAATCCCCGGCTCGAATCCGCTCCGGTTCGAGGTCTATACGCATGGCGGCCGGACCCCGACCGGCATTGACGCGGTCGCCTGGGCGAAACGGGTGGAAAAGCTGGGCGCGGGAGAAATCCTGCTCACCAGCATGGACCGCGACGGGACCAAGCTCGGATTCGACCTCGAACTGACCCGGACCATCTCGCGGGCCGTGGCCATCCCGGTGATCGCCTCGGGCGGGGTGGGGAACCTCGAACATATCTATGAGGGCCTGACCGCGGGCGAGGCCTCCGCGGCGCTCGCCGCCAGCATTTTCCACTACGGCGAATTCACCGTCCGGCAGTGCAAGGAATACCTGGCGCAGAAGGGCGTGTCGGTGCGGCTGAATTAAAATGTGCCGTTACAGTTTCAGCGGCCGCTGTCTGATCCGTCCTTCTTTATAAACGGTTAGACTGCCTGCCAAACGGCTTCCATATCGTTCCAGGAAATCAATAATGATCGTTTTCAATTTTTCAAGCTCTATGACCTTGATCCGGAAAAGAACCAACCCGGGAATCTCAGGTTGCTCTATCATCAAGATCGCTCCGAAATCTTTATCCAAGCTAACGAGAACCCTGTTTTCCCGGACCGCCAATTCGACTACTTCCCGGTCGGAAGCGCTGGGACATTCTTTTCCGATCCATTTGGTGTCGAAGCGCAGGTTCTGCAAAGCCTGGAATATCAATTGAGGAACACATTCATCCAAAAGCAGTCGCGGCTTGGTTGGATCCGGATTGGGAACGGGTCTCATCTACTCTGAGCTTTTTTAGGTGCGGGTAGAAATTTCTCCTCTTCCAGGATGTGAGCGGCATAGTTGAATACTTCGGTCAGGTCTTTCTTGCTCAGCATCGGGTAATTTTCCAAAACCTGCTTCTCGGACCAACCGGCGCCGAACAGGGAAAGGATAAAATCCACGGAAAGCCGGGTTCCCTTGACAATCAGCTTGCCCGAGAGGATTCGCGGGTCGGAAATGATGCTGGCTTTGTGCTTTTTCCCCATCGCCTCAATTATTTTAGGATGTCCTCCCGCATTTGTCAATTCCGGATCAATCTATCTTGGTTTCGCGCAGGAACTCCGCAGCCTGTTCGGGCGGCGTGGGATTGATGTAGAACCCGGTGCCCCACTCGAAGCCGGCGAACTTGGTCAGCTTGGGCATGATCTCGAGGTGCCAGTGATAATAAGGGGACTCCTCGTGATGGAAGGGCGTGGTATGGATCATGTAGTTATAGGGCGGATTGCCCAGCGCGGCCTCGATTTTCTTCAAGGTCTGCTGGAGGATTTTCGCCAGTTGCTCGTATTCCTGCTTCTGCGCGTTTTCAAATCTGGGGTTATGGACTTTGGGCAGGATCCAGGTTTCAAAGGGCGCGCGCGGGGCATAAGGCTCGATCGCCACGAATCCCGGGTTTTCCAAAACCACCCGCAGCCCGTCTTTGAGCTCCTGCCGGATGATGTCGCAGAAAATACAGCGCTCCTTGAAGGAATAATACTCGCGCGAGCCGACCAGCTCCTCGCTCACCCGCTTGGGCACCACCGGGAGCGCGATCAACTGGGAGTGGGTATGCTCGAGGCTGGCGCCCGCGGCCAAGCCCTTGTTCTTGAAAATCATGACATACCGAAGCCGGGGATCTTTTTTGAGGTCTATCAACCGGTCGTGGTAAGTCCAGATCAATTCCTCCACGGCCTGCTCCGGCAGCTGGGTGAGATTTTCAAAATGTTTGGGCGTTTCGATCATGACCTCATGGGCGCCCACCCCGGTCATGTTGTCGAACATGCCTTCCCCATGCCGTTCCAGCGAGCCCTCGATCCGGAGCGCGGGAAATTTGTTGGGCACCACCCGGATCCGCCATCCCGGCCCGTTCGGGCCCGAGTGGTCGTTGCGGTAGGCGAGTATCTCCGGCGGGGTGGACATCTCGTGACCTTCGCAGAAAGGACAATTATTGGAATTGCCGGTCGGCTCCGGCTCCAACTTGAAATCGCTCGGCCGTTTGGCGCGTTCCGTGGATATGATGACCCATCTTCCAATGATCGGGTCTTTTCTCAACTCCGGCATTTAGTTCCCTCCTAAAGCTGAACCTTATTGGTAGCACATCCCCGCCTTAACTTCAATCCCGGCCGCGCCTGACCGTCCAACCCTTTTTATTTAATTTCTATTCCACTTGCTTTCTCTTATTTTTCAAGCGATTATGTTGTATAAATCTAACATAAAAGCGGCCAGGAAGATGAAACGCGCGGGCGCGCTCTTGAAGGAACGGGAGAGGATTTTACGGGAATTGGAAGGGCTCGAGGAGCTGCGGCGGGGCTCGGTGGTTGCGCAATATTTCCCCCGGCCGCGGCGGGGGAAGGAGGTGGAAGCGGTCCGGGGTCCTTATCCGCTGTTCAGTTGCAAGCGGGGCGGTCGCGCGGTTGGGTTCCGGATTCATTTGGAAGCGGAGCTTCGGAGCCGGGAGCG
>CAIUDS010000815.1 GCA_903897985.1 uncultured delta proteobacterium | reverse complement strand
TGGCAAAACCGTCCATGCCCATCCAACCCTGTCGGAAGCCTTGATGGAAGCCGCTGAAGCCGCGCTCGGACAGGCCATCCATCTGCCCAAGGCAAAAACTTGATTTGATCCCTTGGTAAAGTGCGGCTCGGCCAGACCTCGCAGGCCTTTTCGCGCTCCAGCCGGCTCAATTCCTGCCCCACCACCTCGAAGCAAATCGGATCGTCAAGCCTGCCCGCGGCCTCGGATTTGGCCGTGCTCGGAATTGGGAGTTGGGGGTTCAGGGTTCGGAGTTAGGAACTTTAAAACTTCGAAACTTTCGGGTTCTTTCGGAACCGGATTTGACAACCCATTCAAATGGCGGCATAATTTTGACTAGAAGTTAGCTTAGAAAGCAGTAAATTTGAAGGCCCCTGAAATGGGGAGGAGAGGGAAACGATGGGAAGAGGAGGAGATTGAATTTTATGCAGGCTCTCAGCGCAAAAATTGCAGGAATTGTCTAGCTTGTCCTCCGTAGCCTTGGCGAAGGGGGATGTCTGGGTGTGGCCCCGATAGTCAAACTCCCGCTCCGAGGAATCCTATCTGGCAAAGCTTAGGCTCTTGAAAAAGGATCTGATGGATGATTTATTAACGGAAAGGATTTGGGTAAGCACGATGGACTGCAAACGGGATAGGGTTAATGCTGGAAAATGACAGCACCGCTGCCAACTCCAATATACAGAATTACACATCTTGGCAATCTGCCCATATTCCTGCAAAGGGACGGGCTTCATTCGCCTAATCACTATCCTCAAAATGGTCTTCTTTATCGCACAATTCATGACTCATCCGTACAGGCAACACGGCATATGACTACTATACCTTGCGGCCCTGGAGGAACCGCTCATGATTATGTGGCGTTTTACTTCGGCCCCCTTTCCCCAATGCTCTTGAAATTGAAATCAGGCCAGGTCCCAGGTTACAATGAAGGACAGGAGCCTTTGATTTACCTTAAGAGCACTTGCCAGGAAATTGTTGCGAGACACTTGGGTTTTGTATTTAGTGATGGGCATGGGATAGCTGCTTTTACTTCTTACTATGATAGCCTGGATAGATTGGGCGAAGTGGATTGGGATGTGGTCAATGCAAAATACTGGGCTGATACCAACGAACAGCCTGACCGGAAGAGACGCAAGCAAGCGGAATTTTTGGTGCACAGGTTTTGCCCTTGGGAAGCGATCCAAGAAATCGCGGTGATCAATCAGGCCAGGCAAAGGAAAGTTGAGGCGATCCTGGCCAGATTCCCAAGGCGGCATCAACCGGTTGTAAGCATTCACGGGAACTGGTATTATTGAGCAGGAGAAGAAGGGATGATCAAGCTATCCAAAGGCAACCTGATCGAAGCCAAGGCTGAAGCCCTGGTCAATACCGTGAATACCGTGGGCATCATGGGCAAGGGTATAGCCCTGCAGTTCAAGCAGGCTTATCCGGAGAACTTCAGCGCCTACCAGAAGGCCTGCAAGGCCGGCGAGGTCAGGACCGGCAAGATGTTCATTTATTCCACCAGCCAGATGGTCAACCCCCGATACATCATCAACTTCCCGACCAAGCGACACTGGAAGGAGAAATCAAAGATCGAGTATATCGAGACCGGACTTGCAGACTTGATTGCCGAGGTGAAGCGGCTGCGTATCAAGACGATTGCGGTGCCGCCGCTGGGCTGCGGGAGCGGCGGGCTGGATTGGAACCAAGTGAGACCAATGATCGAGAAAGCCTTCTCGCAGGTACCGGAGGTGGAAGTGCTTCTGTTCAGTCCAGAAGGCGCCCCCAACGGCGACAAAATGCCGGTGCATACCAAGAAGCCCAATTTGACCAGATTGCGGGCAATGCTGCTCAAACTTATCAACCGTTATGGCGATCCAGGGTACCGGGTCTCAAACCTGGAAATTCAGAAGCTGGCGTATTTCCTGCAAACCTCGGGCGAGGACTTGAAGCTGGACTTTATCAAGGATAAATACGGCCCTTACGCCGAAAAGCTTAATTATGTTTTGCAGAAACTTGAAGGCCATTACCTCAGGGGCTATGGTGACCGGAGCAGGGACGCCCAGATTCGACTCCTGCCGAATGCAGTTCAGGAAGCGGAGGCATTCCTGAAGGACGATCAAGAAGCCGCCTCACGACTCGAGCACATCTCGCAGTTGATTGAAGGCTTTGAAACCCCTTACGGGATGGAACTTCTCTCAACCGTACATTGGGTGGCCAAGCATGAGAGCCCTCCGGCGACCGATGAAGCATCCGCCATCAAATTGACCCATGACTGGAATGAGCGGAAAGCCAGACTGTTCAAGCCTGACCATATCCGAATTGCCTGGAATCGCCTCAAGCATAAAAACTACCTTTGAACCCAAAACAACTAAAAATGTTGCAAAGGAGTTTATATGGACGATATTATAACCAATGAAGTAAATTTCTCTATGAAAAGACTTATCGGAGCTGCCTTCTTCGGCCTCATATTAGGTGGTTGTATTGATATCGCTTTTAGATTGACCATTCTTAATATATTGGCAACGGTTCAAAGAATAGATGTCGAAATAGCGAGAATGAATTATGAATCTTCTATCATATTTGGTCTGGTTGTTCCTAATATAATTCATTTCTTCGCATCCGCTTCCGCTGCTTTTATAGCTAGCAGGTTGTTGAAAAAGTCGAATTGTTGAATCCTTTTTCATCAAATTGCGTCTTAACATAAATTTGATTTAGAAGGAGGAGTTGAATGCGGGG
>CAIUDS010000814.1 GCA_903897985.1 uncultured delta proteobacterium | reverse complement strand
GGGAATTTGCGCGGGAGCTCAAAGCCTCGGCGGGCTTCTGCCGCCAATTCGCTTTCCCCCAGCAACCGGCACAAAATATCGGCGAGGCAAAAAGCCCGGAGCAGCCTTCCGGAAAAGGTGTAACAAGAGAGCGGCAACACCCGTCCGGAATACGGAACCCCGGAAACCAGGGCTTGGGCGCTCCCACGCTTGGTCGGATCAAAACCCCCCGGGCAAAATCCCGGCTTTCCCGCAAAGCTGGCAGTTCTTGCGGATGCAACGGTTCTTCCGGAGGCTCACCGCGCCCCCGGAGACCGGCATCAATTCCGCGGCCTCTTCCCAAAACCACCGCTTTACCTCTTCCGGCGTTTCTGGCTTCAGGTCCTATAGGTATCATATTTTACAGATACTGGTCAAATAAAAAATAAAAACTGGGGGTGGACAAGCGGCTCGAACTGACCGTCTAACCCTTTTTGATAAAGCCCTTGCCCATCAAGCCCTCCGCTCAATCTGGTATTCTGGTACCAGAATACCAGATTGAGAGATTTCGGCCGGGGCTTTTGCGGGCGGAACGCTTGGGAGTGCGGACTTCGGCGAGCTCCCTTCGGGTCTGAGCCTCGGGGTCGAAGACAGTCGAGCCGTCGCTTGAGACCGCTTTGGGTTCGCCCGGGCTTGACCGGGCGGAAGGAGAAGATGCTCCGGAGTCAAGCCTCTGCCCGGAGGTTCGGGCGGAAAGCGGCGGCCAGCCGCCGCACTCCCAAGAGGAACTGAACCGCGCTCCTCGAAAAAGTGTTAGACGGTCAGCGGCCATGATTCGCTTAGAATGGGCTGGGCGCCCGGATAAATATATTTGACTTTAAGGGCTTTGGGAAGAAACTGGTTATGGAAATAGGACCGCGGTCGGCGCGTCTGAAAACGGAAGGTGGAAAACCTCCGTTTCCTGTCCCGCGCGGGAATTGGGCGGGAAGGGAGAGAGCGCGAACCCTTTTTGTCCCCTGCCGTTCGAAGGGGCAAGTCGGCCGAGGATGACAATGCCTTTTGTTCCCTGCCGCTTGAGGGTGTCGATTTTCTCGGTCGGTTGAAGCTAATTTCGCTTGATGGCATATAAAAAGTAGATATAATCAAAATATGGTTAAAAGGATCAAAAAGCGTTAAGGGAAGTCGAGGCGGATCGCGGGCGGGGGACAATTATCGCTGCTCGCGGGGTCGCCGCTCGGCTCCGAGGCGGCTCGGTCCCAGCCGGGGCCGGAATCGGCGGATTTTATCAATCGTCCCCGGAGCGGATTTGTTGTGGCGGGGCAAGAAAAATTTGATCCTGCCTTGTTTTGAGAAATTTTCCGACGGCTCCTACCGGAGTAAACTTTATCCCTCGCCAAAGGATCGTCGGCGAGCTCGGAATGGAATTGCGGTTCGGGTGATTGAGTATCAGGTAGAAGGGGCGGGTGCTTCCGAACCCTTTTATCGTCTGGTTACCACGCTTCTTTCTCCGGCAGAGGCTCCGGCTTTGGAATTGGCGGGTTTGATCTACCGCGCGCGCTGGGAGATTGAGACCGCGCTGGATGAATTGAAGACGCATCTGCGCGGGGCGCGGATTGTGCTTCGGAGCAAGACCCCGGAGGGAGTGGCTCAGGAATTTTACGGTTTGTTGCTGGCGCATTTTGCGATCCGGGGCCTGATGCACGAGGCCGCGCTTTCCGCGGCGATTGATCCGGATCGGCTGTCATTTGTTCATGCGCTCCGAGTGGTGCGCAGAAAATTGCCGCTCTTTGTTGCGTTTTCCCCCGGAAGAGAGGAAAATTTTGCATAAGGAGGTTTTAAAGGAGATTTTGGAGGAGCGCTTGCCGGTCCGGAGGCCGAGAAAAATACCGCGTGCGGTTAAGCGACGCGTCTCGCATTACCCGGCTTGCCCGAAAAATTATCATTCTCGCGGACTGATTGAAAAACCAGGAATCAGGATTATTATTAAGTGAACTGCATTGGGTCAGGTCTCCACATAGAACATAACGGCAGGATGGCTCGCGAAATAGGTGACTGTCTCCGGGGGACAAGAGCGAGGTTCCCGTGTGTTGTGGAGCGGGTTTTCAACCTGCAAAAGCAATAAGTCGCAGGCAAGATGCCTGCACCACAATTTTCTATCGCGGGTTCAGGGCCAATAGATCGCGCCGGTTTTATTCAGCCCGCTGCTGCCGACCCCGCCCCAAATGACCATCTTATCGTCCGCCCAGACCGCAGTATGGCCGTACCTGGCGGTCGGAGCGTTGGTCAGGGAAGTCGGAGCCCAGCTATTGCCGGTCGGGTCATATACCGCGCCGGAGTTGAATGGCGCGCCCCCGCTATCTCTTCCTCCCCAGACAATCATTTTCGCCCCGGTCCAAACCGCGGTATGATCTTTCCTTCCGGCAGGAGCATTGGCCGTGGGCAGTGCGGTCCAGCTATTGGAGCTGACATTATATTTTCCGCCGGTGTTAAACCAGGTGACAGAATCATACCCGCCCCAGACATACATCAGATAATTGGTGGTGTCGCAGACGGCGGTGTGATACTGCCGGGCGGAAGGCGCGTTGACCGTGGAGGTGACGCTCCAGCTATCGTTGTCCGGGTAATATTTGCCCCCGGTGTTTTGATTACCGCCGCCATACCCGCCCCAGACAATCATATAGACTCCTTCCCAGACCGCGGAATGGTTCGACCTCCCGGTGGGCGCGTTGGTGGTTTGGGTTGAGGTCCAGCTATTGGACACTGGATCATACCTGCCTCCGGTATTCAGAGCAGTAATTCCATCAAATCCGCCCCAGACAATCATCCTGAGATTGGTGGTGTCCCAGATCGCAGTGTGGTCATATCTCGGGCTGGGGGCGTTGTCGGTGGAAGTCGCGTGCCAGGAATCGGTGGTCGGGTCATACCGGGCGCCGGTGTTTAAATTATCCAGGCCGTGCCCTCCCCAAATAATCATCTCGTTCCCGGTCCAGACCGCGCTATGGCCGGACCTTGCCTCGGGGGCACGCGCGGTCTCGGTCGGGGCCCAGGTATTCTTCGCGGGGTTATACCGGCCCCCGCTCTTGAGTTGGGCGCCTGGTTTCTCGCCTCCAAAAACAATCATCCGGCTCCCGGTCCAAACTGCGGTTTGCAAATACCGCGCCGCCGGGGCGTTAACCGTGGAAGTCGGGATCCAGACATCCACAATGGTCCAGTCATAAGTCGCCGGGGTTTTGTCAACCTTGCCGGTTCTGGTTTGAGTGGCCTTGACCTGGAAGTGATGAGCCCCGCCCAAAAGTTTCTTGTAGGTCTTGAGGCTGACGCAGGACTGCCAGGCCTTTTGGTCGAGCTTGCATTGGTAGGTGCAGGGGCCGACGCCGCAGCTGAACTGGAAAATGGCGGTGCGGTCGCTGCCGGTCGTCGTCGGGCCCTTGGTAATGGCCGTGTCAAAGGTGGGCCCGACAGACGCCTGGCTGCTCTCGTAACCCAAGCCCTGACTGGTTTCGCCATCCAGGGTCCCGTCGCCGCAACCGGCCAGGGCCAGTCCCACTAACAGGATCAAACCCCAGAACACCTTGCCCGGAATCCCCTTTCCGTTCATACCCTTTTTCATGAATACCTCCTTGCCGGTTTAAAAGCCTGCAGAAAAGTCATAAATTCAGATTAGCGCAGTCCCCTGACAATTGCAAAAGCGATCTCAAATAAAACCGGCGCGGGTTTGGGACCCGCGCCGGCTGAAATCGCGATGGCTTTGAGCGGCCTAGGGGGACTTGGAAACGATCGTCTGAAACCACTCATACCATGCCGACGAATCCGGAATCTGGCCATAGCTATTATCGCCCCAGCAGTAAAGGGCGGAGAGCTTGGTGGCGCATACATGGTATTGACCAACGGTCAGTAGGAGCCAATCCGTGTCGGTCCCCACCTGCTGGGGGCTATGCGCCTCCTTCACGATCGCCGGTTGCGCCAATTGTCCGAAAGTATTGTTTCCCCAGCAATACAAAGCACCCGAGCTCTTTTGGGCGCAAGTGACATAATTACCCAAGGCCAGCGCGGACCAATCGTTGTCCGTTCCCGCCTGCACGGGAAGTTTGCTGTTAGCGGTGGTGCCATTTCCGAGTTCGCCGCTATAATTGGAACCCCAGCACCAGATGGTGTTATCGTATTTCCGGGCGCAGGTATGGCTATAGCCGGCACTGACCTCGCTCCAGTTGCCGGCCGGCCCGGCGCGAACCGGCGTTGATTTCTGGTTCGCGGTTGACCCATCCCCCAGTTGGCCGTAATAATTCTGGCCCCAGCAATAGACCGACCCGAAATTGAGCGCGCAGGTATGAAACGCGCCAGTGGCCACCTCCGAATATAAAGTGCCGCTGCCGACCCGGGTCGGGACATTCCGGTTGACGGTGGTCCCATCCCCGAGTTGCCCGTAGTAGTTATATCCCCAGCACCAGAGGGTATCGAGGTTGTTGCGAATCCCGCAAGCATGGTGAGACCCAAGATCGAATTGGGCGTAGGAGGTGTCGCCGTTGACCAGGATCGGGGTATCCTGGGGAACGGTGCTGTTAATTCCCAACTGGCCGTAATCATTGTCTCCGGTGCAATAGAGCTTGGACCCGGTGTTCGCGAAACAGCTGAACCGGTATCCGGAGGCGACCTGGCTCCAGCTTTGACTTTCGCTGCTCAGGATAAAATGCTTTTGATTATACGAATCCGCATTGCCCAGCGCCCCTTCATTTTGGCCCGTGCAATAAACATATCCGCCTCCGCCGCTAAGAACCGCGCAAGTCGAATTATAGCCGGCATGGATGTTGGAGAAAGTCGTACTGTAAGCTAGGGAGGGGGTCCGCTTTAGCCCCGGCGTGCCGTTTCCGATCTGTCCGAAATTGTTGCCGCCGGCGCAGATGATGGACTTGTCGCTCCTGACCGCGCAGATCAAGTCATTACCCACGGAAACACTGTTGCAGGTTGCCCCCGCGACCAGGGTGGGGATACCCTTCATCGCCAAGTTTCCCTGCCCGAGCTGGCCATAGGAATTGCTTCCCCAGCACCAGAGCGCTCCCGAGGTCTTGGTGGCGCAGGCATTGCTTCCGCCCATGTCCAGTTTGGCCCAATCGTTATCAGTGGCGGAGGTAACCTGGACCGGAGATTTCTGACTGGGCCCCCCGCCGAGTCCAAGAACCCCGCTTGCCTGACTTCCCCAGCACCAGAGGGTGTGGTCCTTTTTAAGGCCAAAGCTGGAATTATCGGAAGTGGCCACCGAAACCCAAGTCTTGCCCGAACCCACCTTTTTGGGACGGGTCTGGTCCGCGGTATTACCCAATCCGAGCTGGCCTGAGGAGTTGTGTCCCCAGCACCAGAGCGTGCCGTCGGTCCTGGTCGCGCAGGTATGAAAAAAACCGGTCGCGAAATTTTTCCAGTTGGTGGCCGTGCCGACCCGCACCGGGGTCTTGGCGTCCTTGGTGGACCCGTTTCCGAGTTGGCCATCGTTATTAGATCCCCAGCACCAGAGCGAGCCGTCTTTCTTCCTGGCGCAGGTATGGGATTTCGCGGTGGCCAGGCTGGTGAACAGGGCGGTCCCGCCCACCCGAAAGTGCTTGGGAGTGTCGCCCGGAGTTTTGACCCCGAGTTGTCCCGCATTATTGTGTCCCCAGCAATACACAGCCCCGGTCCCTTGCAGGGCGCAGGTATGATAGTCGCCCACGGCAACGGCTTTCCAGTTGCTGGCCTTGTCCACCTGGGTGGGAATGGACGCGTTTTCGCCGGCATTATTAAAGCCCAACTGGCCTTCGTGGTTCCATCCCCAGCAATAGAGCTTGCCCTTGGTGCTGATGGCGCAGGCATGGGTTTCGCCGACGGAAACCTGCTTCCAGATCGTAAGCGGCGGGCTGGACTTGCTTATGGCCGTGGAAGAGTCCGGCCCCGCATTTTCCGCCGAAGCTCCGGGTTCATTATTGCCCCCGCAAGCCATGACGAAAAGAATGATGGGAAGAATCGCCAGAGAAACTAATCGGCTGCCTCTTGTCATTTTGTCCTCCTTGTTTATGCTCTTCCGGTCAGCGCCGGTTCGCGTTTGTCACTCAAGAATCCCTAGCTTTTCCAGCTTAGCGCAGTCCCCTGACAATTGCAATGACGATCGCAAACAAAACCGGCGCAGGCTTGGGACCCGCGCCGGCTGAAATCGCGATGGCTTTGACCGTCCTAGGGGGATTTGGCGGCGATGGCCCGGAAGGAATCAAACCAAGCCGAAGTATCCGGAATCTGGCCATAATTATTATAGCCCCAGCAATAGATTCCGCCGGTCTTGGTGGCGCAGACATGTTGCGCGCCGGCGGTGAGCAGGAGCCAATCGGTGTCGGTGCCCACCTGCTGCGGGGTGTTGGCCTTGATCACGCTCGACGGTTGAGCCAGTTGGTTGTTACCATTGTAACCCCAGCAATAGATGGCGCCGAGGAGTTTTTTGGCGCAAGTGAAACCGCCGCCCGCGGCCAGCGAGGACCAATCAGTGCCGGTTCCCACCTGGATGGGAGTCTTGCTGCTGGTGTAGGTGCCATTCCCGAGTTGGCCGTTAGAATTGTAACCCCAGCACCAGATGGAGGCATTGGTTTTCCTGCCGCAGGTATGGTAAGCGCCGGCGCTGATCGCGGTATAGGTGCCGGCCGCCCCCACCAAAACCGGCGCGTTCCGGTTGACGGTGGTTCCGTCCCCGACCTGGCCCAGATCATTCCTGCCCCAGCAATAGACCGCCCCTCCGGTGAGGCCGCAGGAGTGATTTTCGCCGGTGGTAATCTGCGAGTAGGTAACGCCGGTGCCGGCACGGGTCGGGACATTGCGGTCGGCAGTGGTCCCGTCTCCGATCTGGCCGTAGCCGTTATAGCCCCAGCACCAGACCGAGGTATTGAAGGTCCGGATCGCGCAAACATGGTCACGGCCAAGATCGAATTGACTATAGGCGGTGTCGCCGCTGACCGCGACCGGGGTAAGTTGCTGAGTGTCGTTGCCAATACCCAATTCACCCGAACCGTTGTTCCCCGTGCAATAAAGCTTGGAAGCGGTATTCATGAAACAGCTGAAGAGATATCCGGAGGCGGCCTTGCTCCAGTCCTGGGTATCGCTGACGAGGGAAAAACTCCTCCGATTATAACTATCCCCGGTCCCCAACGCCCCCCAATTTTGGCCCGAGCAATAGGCATAGGTGCTGACAATGCCGCAAGTGGAGTTCGAGCCGGCATGGATATTGGTGAAAGCCGCGCTATACCCCAGGGTGGGAACCTGCTTCTGTCCCGGGGTGCCGGTGCCGATCTGGCCATAATTGTTGCCGCCGGCACAGATGATGGACTTGTCGGGCTTGACCGCGCAGATCAAATCGTAACCCACCGAGACACTGGCAACCGTGTGGCCTGAAACCAGGGTGGGCACATCCTTCATCTCCAGGTTTCCCTGCCCCAGCTGGCCCAAGTCGCTTGATCCCCAGCACCAGAGCACCCCGGTGGTCTTGGTGGCGCAGGCGTTGTATCCGCCCATATCAATTTTGGCCCAGTCATTATCCGTGGCGGAAGGGACATGAACCGGTGAATTTTCTTCGTTGGTCGCGCCCGTTCCCAGCACGCCCCGCCCCGCGTCTCCCCAGCACCAAAGCGTGCGGTCTTTTTTGAGCGCGCAGGTGGCAAACTCGGAGGCGGTCACCGCAGTCCAATTTTTGCCACTTACTTTTTGGGGGACATGCCGGTCTGCGGTGTCGCCCAAGCCGAGTTGTCCTTCGTAGTTGTCCCCCCAGCACCAGAGGGTGCTGTCGGTGCGGGTGGCACAGGTGTGTCGTTCTCCGACGGCCAGGTTTTTCCAGTTGGTGGCCGTCCCGACCCGCGTGGGGGT
>CAIUDS010000813.1 GCA_903897985.1 uncultured delta proteobacterium | reverse complement strand
TTGCGACTAAAGTCGCCCGCACAGAAAGGAGGAAAGAGAAATGCTTTGCAAAGGATGCCGGAAGAAATCGGGGTGCGTTAAAATCTGTTCGAAGCTGGAACGCGAGTTGAGGCGTCTGGACGGGTATCTGCGGGAGGACTTTTTGCCGCCGGAGGAATTGGGGGCGCGGTGCGAGGAAAGCCAGGATATTTTCCCGGCTGATCCGATGGATTGGATGGCGGAATTGCTGGGATTGGCGGAAATGGTAAAAGCGCTTTCGCCGGAGGAGCGGTTTGTGATCGAGGGTTATTTCTGGGAGGGGAAGAGCTTCCGGATCCTGGGCCGGGCGCTGGGGGTGTCGCGGATCGCCGCCTATCGCAAGGCCGGGTCGGCGCTTCGCAAGCTGCGCCAGGCCGCGCGCTTGAAACTGCGGACCAAAAAATTTATATCTTTTCTCGACGAATTTGGCTATAATCAAACATCTAATAAACATGCGCGAAATGAAAACGGAAAAAGCGAGACCCCGCAACAAGGCCGAAGACCCGCAGGCCGGCCTGCGATTCGGCGCCGGACCGGAGACCCCGGGCGCGGACGAGCCTCCCAACGGCGAGGCGAGGCGGCCCGGCCGCGGCCGACCGCCGCAACCGGCGCAAAAGCCGGACGCGCCGGAAGCTGACCCCCTTTCGGCCGAGCCCCGCGGGCCCGCGGAATCCGGGACCGGCCAACAACTGGCGGTGCCGGGGAAGGCGGGCAAGCTTGAGAAGCTGAACGCGCTCCAGTCTTACCTGATGGAGGCGCGGCGGTATTCGATGCTCACTCAGGACCAGGAGATCGAACTGGCCAAAAGATACCGCGAACAGGGAGACAAAAAGGCCGCGCAACGGCTGGTGCTGGCAAACCTCCGGTTGGTGGTCAAGATCGCGCTCGATTATAAGCGTCACTGGCTGGACCTCCTGGACCTGATTCAGGAAGGCAATTTGGGCCTGCTCCAGGGCGTGAAAAAATTCGATCCCTACCGCGAGATCAAATTCAGCACCTATGCCTCGTTCTGGATCAAGGCCTACATCCTGAAATTCCTGATGGACAACTACCGCCTGGTCAAAATCGGCACCACCCAGGCCCAGCGCAAGTTGTTCTTCAACCTGAAAAAGGAAAAGGAACGGCTGGAGGCCTTCGGGTTCAAGCCCACGCTCAGCCTGCTGGCCAAGAACCTGTCCACCACCGAGGCCGAGGTGGAGCAGATGGAGATACGGATGGACACGCCGGAGGAGTCTTTGGAAAACCCGGTCACCGATGACGGCAAGCAGACCCTGGGCGCGACCATCCCGGTGGAAGGCGAGAGCCTGGTCGAGAAGCTGGCCGAGAGCGAGTTCCGGGACCTGATCGCGGCCAAGCTCAAGGAGTTCCGCAAACAACTCGTAACGCAAAAATCGGAAAAGGAGCTTTTCATTTTCGACCGGCGCCTGATGGCGGAGACGCCGCTGACCCTGCAGGAAGCCGGGGAAAAGTTTTCGATCAGCCGCGAGCGCATCCGGCAGCTCGAGGTCCGCCTGCTCAGGAAGCTCAAGGCCTTTCTTAAACAGGAGTTGCCCGATTTCGAGGACTTCGATTTCCTCAAGCGCTGAAATTAAATGGCTAAATTTGAATTGGTCAGCGAGTTCACGCCCCAAGGCGACCAGCCCAAGGCCATTGCCGAATTGACCCGCAACCTGAAGCAGGGCGTAAAGCACCAGGTCCTGCTCGGGGTGACCGGCTCGGGCAAGACCTTCACCATGGCCAACACCATCGCGAGGCTCAACCGGCCCGCCCTGATCATCGCCCACAACAAGACCCTGGCCGCGCAGCTCTATAGCGAATTCAAGCAGCTCTTCCCCCATAACGCGGTGGGCTTCTTCGTGAGCTACTACGATTACTACCAGCCCGAGGCCTATGTCCCGAGCACGGACACCTACATCGAGAAGGACGCCTCCATCAACGAGGAAATTGACCAGATGCGCCACTACGCGACCTATTCCCTGCTCGAACGCAAAGATGTGATCATCATCGCCAGCGTATCCTGCATCTATGGCTTAGGCTCGCCCGAGGCCTACTACGGCATGATGGTCCGGCTCGAAGCCGGCAAGGAATACCCGCGCGACCAGGTCTTGCGCAAGCTGGTCGAGATCCAATACGAGCGCAACGACTTGGATTTCCACCGCGGGACCTTCCGCGTGCGCGGCGACACCCTCGAGATTTTCCCGGCCTACGAGGGCGATAAGGCGCTCCGGGTCGAGTTCTTCGGGGATGTGGTCGAGGCCATGCATACCATTGACCCGTTGCGCGGGATCCGGCTCGAGCCGGTCGAGAAAACCGCCATCTACCCGGCCAGCCATTTCGTGACTCAGCGCGTTCACCTCGAGGCCGCGATTAGATTGATCCAGGATGAACTGGCGGAAAGGTCCGCGCAACTCAAGGCCGGCGGCAAACTGCTTGAAGTGGAACGCATCACCCAGCGCACCCTCTACGACCTCGAGATGCTCCGCGAAACCGGGACCTGCAGCGGCATCGAAAATTATTCGCGCCATTTGGCCGCTCGGGCCGCGGGCGAGCCCTCGCCCACTTTGATTGACTATTTCCCGGACGACTACCTCCTGTTCATTGACGAAAGCCACATGAGCGTCCCGCAGATTTCGGGCATGTACCGCGGGGACCGGAGCCGGAAGGAGACGCTGGTCAATTACGGCTTCCGGCTGCCGAGCGCGCTGGACAACCGACCGCTCACCTTCGAGGAGTTCGAGCGGCGCATGGGCCAGACCGTGTATGTCTCGGCCACGCCCGCGGAGTATGAGTTAAAAAAGGCGGAGGGGCTGGTGATCGAGCAGATCATCCGTCCGACCGGCCTGCTCGACCCGGAGATCGAGGTGCGTCCGGCCGAGGGCCAGGTGGACGATTTGCTGGAGGAAATCCGGAAGCGGCTCGAGCGGAAAGAGAAGGTGATGGTCACCACTTTGACCAAACGGATGGCCGAGGACCTTACCGCTTACTACCAGGACCTCGGCTTGCGTGCGAGATACATGCACTCGGACATTCCCACGCTCGAGCGCTACGAGCTGATAAGGGATTTACGGATGGACAAGTTTGATGTTATCATCGGGATCAACCTTTTGCGGGAAGGACTGGACATACCGGAGGTCTCCCTCGTGGCGGTGCTCGACGCGGACCGCGAGGGTTTCTTGCGGGGGGAAAAGGCCCTGATCCAGACCGCGGGCCGGACCGCGCGCAATGTGAACGGCAGGGTGATCCTTTACGGCGACAAGGTCACCAAGGCCATGGCGTTCTGTATCAGCGAGACCGACCGCCGGAGAAAGCTCCAGAGGGAATATAACGAGCGGAACCACATCACGCCCGAGACCATCAAGAAGAGCATCTTCGAGATCCGCGAGTCGGTCTCGGAGCAGGACTACTTCACCGTGCCGACCCCGGGCGAGAAGGAGTTGATGGAAGAGGTGAAGGATTTGGGCAGCCTCGATGAAATGGCGAAAGCGCTGGAGAAGAAAATGAAACAGGCCGCGCAGAACCTCGAATTCGAGAAAGCCGCGCAATACCGCGACCGGCTCAAGGCCCTGCGCGACCTCGAACTGAGCTTCGGCCTGCGAAGCGCGGAGGGGGAATAGGTGTTCATCAAGGCGGAGGATTTTGCGCGGCCGGTCAAGAAACCGGAAAAGATTATTTTGCGGGCGCCCGCGTCCGAAAAGGACCGGCTCCTGCGCCGGGCCTCGGAACTCTTTCCCGGCATCCTGATCGGGCTGGAAGAGGGGGAGCAATTCTTTCTGGCCACGGCGCCGGCCTCGGCCGAACTGGCGGGCCTCGAACAGAAATTTTCGGCCCGGGCGTCACAGCTCGATCCGGAGCTTAAAGCCCAGGCTCATCTCTTGAGCGCGGACGATAACCGAGTCGCCATTTTCGCCGGGGGCGGTCCCGGACTTTTTTACGGCATGCAAAGCCTCCACGAAATGATCCAGCGCCAGGCCGGGCCGGCCGAGCTTTTTGACGCTCCCATCTACCCCCGCCGCGGGTTCCTCCAAGACCTCTCGCGCGGCCAGGTGCTCGCGCTCGCCGGCTTCGACCGCCTGGTCAAGGCCCTCGCCCATTTCCGCCTCAACTGGCTCACCTTCAACCTCGAACACAATTTCGGCTCCGAGCGCCACCCGGAAATCTCCGAGCTGGACGATGTCTTCACTCAGGCCGAGGCCAAGACGCTGTTCGAGTTGTGCCGCGAGTATTACCTCGAGGCCGTGCCCATGCAGCAGTCGTTCGGACACCTCCGGGGCATCCTTTCCCATCCGAAATACCGCCACCTGGCCTTTGACGACCAATTGCTCTGGAGCCTGGACCCGCGCAAGGACGAAATTTATCCGCTGCTCGCGGACCTCTATCAGGAACAGGCCGAATGTTTCCCGGGAAAATATTTCCTGGTCGGGTGCGACGAGCCCTTTGACCTCAAGAAGAAATGGAAACCCGAAATGGGGAATGGCAAAACTTTCCCGCAGGTTTATCTCGAGCATTTGCTCAAGCTCCACCGGATCGTCTCCGGCCTGGGCCGGCGCATGATGGTCTGGGGGGACATGTTTGTCGAGCATCCCGAGTTGCTGCCGCAACTGCCCGAGGACCTCGTCATCATTAACTGGCAGTATGGGAGCTCGAACCAGGAGTCCGAGGAATTCTATGAGACCAGGACCAAAACGATCGCGCAATCCGGCCGGGAATTTTACGCGGCCACCGCCACCTGGAGCTATGCGCGGCTGTTCCCGGAACATAAGACCATGGAATTCAACAACCGCAATTTTCTCAAGGTCGGCGCAAGGCTCGGGGCTTCAGGCGCCCTGCTCACCAACTGGGGCGACCTCGGCCATATCCAACTGCTCGGATACCTGCCCATGGCCATCGGCTATTTCGGAGTCCAATGCTGGCGCCCCTCGGACCTGACCCTCGAGCAATTCGCGCCCGAGTTCGCGCTCAACTTCTTCAACGACCCGACCGGCAAGGCCGCGGCGCTTTACCTCTTGTTCGACCGCGTCAACCAGGTGGTCTCGCCGGTAAAATTCTTCGGCGGCTCCGCCCTGTTCGTGCTGCTCGACGATCTGTTCAGCAATCAATACCTGCCCCCGCTGCCCGCTGCCGAGGTTGCCAACCAACTTTTAAAAATCGTGAGAGAAGCCGAAACCATAACCTCCGGCCTGGTCCAACTCAAAAATATCGAGTGGGTCCAGGACTTGAAACCGATCATTTACAGTTTGGGGCTTTTGTTCACCAAATTTTTAATCGCGGAAAATGCGCCGCTCATCCTCTCCAACCCGTCTAAAAAAGAGGAGATGTTTTTATTGGTGGGGCAACTATCCAATTATTTCCAGAATTTCGCCGGGGCCCTGCGCGATAAATGGCTGGAGCAGGCCAAGCCCCGGGGCCTGGAACGGGCCTTGCGCCGACTGCTCAAGGTGGTGGAAGGATACCAGAAACGATTGGTCAGCATGGAGCAGGGCAAGATGCAATCCTGGCCGCAGTTCCGCGATGCGCCCGAGTTCGCCGAATACAAGTTCAACCTGCTCAAGGAAATGGGACTGGAGGAACTGCTATGAGCAACCATACGGCGCCGCTCCGGATCATCCCGCGAAAGACCGACCGCAACAACTGGTGGGTGCTCGGCCTGGGCCTGATCGCGGCCGCGGTCTGGGGCCTGATCTTCACCCGCTATTTCCTCGAACAAAAACCCCGCCTAGCCTCCGGCCTCAACCAGGTCCAGCTCACGGGCCTGACCGAGGAGTGGATGGGCTTTTATCAGAAGGACACGCCCATCGGTTACAACCACCTCGTGATCCAGCCGCGCGGCAATGAATATTTCCTCACCGATGAAATGGTCCTGCGCGTCAACCTGCTCGGGCAGGTCTCCGATATGCGCGTGTTCATGAAAGGCCGGCTCGACCTCGACTGGGCGGTCTCCACCCTCGAATTCGACATGAACTCGGCCGCGGCCGATTTCTCGGCAAGGGCCCAGCGGATGGACAATAAAATGAAAGTCGTCATCCGCACCGGCGGCCAAAAAGTCACGCGCGAAATTCCGCTCTCCCAGCCGCCCTATCTTTACACCGAGCCGGTGCTCGCGGAAAAGCTGCGGCAGCAGGGGATCAAAACCGGACTCAAGCTGAGCGTGCCGGTGTTCGAGCCGCTCACCCAGACCTTCGATCTGGTGACCATGAAAGTCGGAAACACGGAAAAGGTGAAGCTGCCGGCCGGGGAGGTGGACGCCTTCAAGGTTTCCGAGACCTTCCGCGGCCAGACCGAATACCTCTGGATCACCGAGGCCGGGGATGTGGTCAAGGAATGGCACCCCAGCGGGTTCAGCGCCCTTAAGATTGACCGCGAGACCGCGCTCGGACTGCTTTCCGACACCTCGGCCGGTCTCAATCCCGATCTGATCAGCGCGCTCGCCGTCCCGAGCGACCGCTACTTCGAGAACCCGAGGCAGGTGAAATACCTGAAAGTGAGGATCAAGGGGCCGAGCCTGGACGGCCTGGACCTGGACGGCGCCGGCCAGAGCCTGTCCGGAAGAGAACTCGAAATATCCAACCCGGACCTTCCACCCGGCATGCATTATTACGAGCTGCCCTTTTCCGGGGATCCGGAAATCGAGCAATACCTGAAACCCGACTGGCAGGTCCAGTCGGACGCCCCCGAGATTCAGAAGCAGGCGCAAGAAATTATCGGCGCGGAAAAAGACCCGCTGAAAGCGGCGCATCTGCTGGTGCCCTGGGTGAGCCGGAATGTGGAAGACTCGCTGGTGGTGACCATCCCCAGCGCCGTGGAGGTGCTCAAGCGCAAAAAGGGCGCCTGCAAGGAACACACAGTCCTGTTCGCCGCGCTCGGTCGCGCCGCGGGCATCCCCACCCGCATGGTCGCCGGCCTGGTCTATTCCGACGCCTACCTGATCAAGGGGTTCTATTACCATGCCTGGGCGGAAATCTACCTCTCCGAGCCGGACGGCAAAAGCGGCCAATGGGTCCGGGTGGACCCCACCTTCAACCAGTTCCCCGCGGACGCCACCCATATCCGGCTCAAAACCGGAAATCTCGCCGACATGATCAGCTTGATGCAGGTGGTGGGCCAGACCAAAATCGAGGTCATCGAATACCAATGATCAAGACCGAAAAGCTCACTAAAAAATACGGCAACTTCACGGCCACCCGCGAACTCGACCTCGACATTCAGCCCGGCGAAATTTACGGGTTCCTCGGACCCAACGGCGCCGGCAAGACCACCACCATCCGCATGCTCATCGGCCTCTTGAAACCCACCTCCGGCAAAATCTCCATCTGCGGATACGACCTCGCCCAAAACCCCATCTCCGCCAAGTCCCTGGTCGGATTCATCCCCGACCGCCCCTACATCTACGAAAAACTCACCGCCACCGAGTTCCTCCATTTCATCGGCGGCGTCTATGGCATGACCGAACCCGAGGTGGAAAAAGAGGCCCCGGTTCAACTCGAATTCTTCGACCTCAAAGCCTGGGCCAACGAGTTGGTGGAAAGTTTTTCCCACGGCATGAAACAACGGCTGGTGTTTGCCAGCGCGCTCCTCCATGACCCGCGGGTGATCATCGTGGACGAGCCCATGGTCGGGATGGACCCCAAGGGCGCGCGCCTCTTGAAAGAAACCTTCCGCAAGCTCGCGCACGAGCAGGGCAAAACCATCTTCATGAGCACGCACACGCTCGAGATCGCGGAGGAAGTCTGCGACCGGATCGGGATCATCTCGCAGGGCCAATTGATCGCCCAGGGCACCATGTCCGAACTGCGCAAGGTGGCGCTGGCCAAGGAAGCCCATCTCGAGGAAATCTTCCTCAAACTCACCGGCGGCGAGGACATGCGGGAGTTATTGGAAAGCTTGCACGGATGAAAGCAAATTTTGTCTTAACCGCCGTGAGTTGCCACCGGTTTTATTGGACACGGAATTGGGTTAAACTTGTCCTCGTGGAAACGGGGATTGAATTCAGGAGGAAAGGCGGGCGGAACGCGGGATCAGTCCGAATCCCGCGATTACGCGGGACCCGAGAAAGCTATTTGACAGGGTTGGCAAAATGCGCTTAGATCATGTCTATGAAACCGGGTGCGATACAATGCGAGAACCAATAAAAATGAGCGGGGACGATTATAGTACTGCATTCAAGTATTTTGAATCTACCGGAATTCCCTCTGCCCATGCACCATTTGGCTATTATGGAGCAAAACAACGACTTGCTAGGCGTATCATCCAAAGCCTTCCGCCGCATAATGCTTGGGTTGAAGCCTTTTGCGGATCAGCCGCAATTACATTTGCAAAGCCAGCGGCTCCAATAGAAGTTATAAATGACTTAAATGGTGATATAATAAATCTATTCCAGCAATTGCGCAACAATCCTGAAGCACTATGCCGTGCCGTTTCCCTTACTCCATACGCTAGAGCTGAATTTTTAAATGCGCGAGTCTCCCAAGGCATCGAAGACCCTCTGGAAAAAGCTCGACTTTTCCTTGTTTCAGCAATGATGACAGTTAATGGAACCGTTTGCAAAAATCAGAGCGGTTTTTCTTATTCACAATCTTATTCCCGCGGAGGATATGAGGCCAGAGTCAGTCGTTGGTACAGGTTGCCCGAACGTTTGATGCGAGTTGTGGAGCGACTTAGACATGTTAGAATTGAAAATCGTGATGCGCGTGAGCTTATTCAAATGTTTTCGGATAGACCAGCTACATTAGTTTATTTGGATCCTCCATATTTCGTAAGTAGAAACTATAAATATGTTATTGATGCTGATGACGCATCATTTCATCAAGAGTTATTGGACATTTGTTGTAGAGCCAAGTGTATGCTTTTAATTAGCAATTATGATAACCCGCTTTATAGAAAGATACTTACGCATAAGAACGGCTGGGAATCCCTTGAAATACAGGCGAAGACAAGAGATACGACCGGCAAGGACTATGCCCGCACTGAAATATTGTGGATGAACTCCCTATTTCAAAGATCGAAAAGAACCGGAAAAGTGCCGATAAGGCTTTCTAGGAAGGAAATATTGAATAACAAAATAAATCCTTCCCGGAAAACACAATCGAAGTGATTTGTGATAGCTCTGATCAATAATATTGGGATCGCAATAGTCTACAGGAAAAAGGGGGTAAATTATGCCTTTAGTAATGCCGCATGATGAAAATAGAGCCCGATTAATTAAGAAAGAGATGCAGTTGCAACAAAATGATCCCACTCCACTTCCAACAGCTAAGTTGATTATCAAAGGCAAAACTAATGTCTCGCCCATATATAGGTTTCGGCTTGACGATCTTTATTACAACAAAGCTAACGGCCGGATCAAAGCAGAGGTATCGGAATTGGAAGCTCAATTGGGGATAAATTTAGACATGAGCGATGAGAAAGACCGTTTACGAGTAAAGGATTTGCTTTTGAATATTCGGAAGGAAGAAAACGATAAAATTAGGGATGATTTAATAAAGAATGGCCAACTTTTACCGGGAATTATAACCTGCGATGGAATTATTATTAATGGGAATCGTAGGCGTGCCATTCTAGAAGAATTATATGCTGAATATCATGCTGAAAAATATAATTATTTGGATGTGCATGTCCTTCCCTCTGACATAACCAAGTCAGAAATTTGGCTAATTGAAGCGGGAATCCAGCTATCAGCACAACAACAACTGGACTATAGCCCTATTAACTACTTATTGAAGCTTCGAGAAGGCGTGGATGCTGGATTGGATATTGGAGATATGGCGGCACGCATCTATGGCGTTGATGAAGAAACACTCCAAAAGAATCTGGATCGATTGAAGCTAATTGATCAATATCTTGAAGATTTTCTCGGTAAGCCAGGCCGTTATCACCTCGTTAGCGGGCTCTCGGAACATTTTATAGATCTGCAAAATATACTTAGCTGGCTTCAAAACCCTCGAGGGAATGTTTACAGAGACTGGAAACCAGATGATAGCGATATCAATGAATTAAAAACGGTTGCGTTCTATTTTATTCGGGCAAGATATTCTCATTGGCGAATAAGGGAACTGCGCGATCTCTTTTGTAGAAAGAATTCTTGGAACATACTAAAGCAAACCCTGAAGGTCTCCGTGAAGGCGGCAGTAGGAGAGTCAGAATTGGATGAGGGATACGAATCTGCTGATGAAGAGCCTGAATTGGCAGCGGAAGGAGATACTGTTTCGATTGGCGGAACTCAGGCAGAAGCTGATCGGCGTTATGAAAAGGCTTGGCATAATGAAGTCCAGGAAGGGCTTAAAACTAATTTTGAGGATGCTAAAGAACAGGAATATATTGAAAAAGATAAGGAAAAGCCTTTGGCTCTAGCGCGGCGGGCTCTTCGCAATATCGAAGGGATACCCGACGACTGCCCAGAGCTTAAAGATTCAGAGCTAGATGGAGTGCTTTCAGATATCATTGCCAAAATTAACCAACTTCGCAAGCATACAAAAAAGATTCGTAAACATCTCGTCGAATCCCGGAAAAGCCGGAAGACAACTGGCTAATAACAGAGATTCATATGATAGCTCTTTCTTTCACCACAAAAGCATTGCTCGTTGAGGCACCGGATAAATTAGGTGAAGAGATTCTCTCTTCACCACTTCATCGCCTTTTCCTGCGTGGCCAGATGGATGCAAAGTTCAACGAAAATTCAGCTACTTGGGAGATTCTTTGGGAACATAGCAAAGGAGAGCAGTTAGAGAAGCTAATCGCACACTTAAAGAAATACCAAATTCCTTATAATCTTGATGCAGAGTGTTCCTCCCTAATTGCTGATTTGGAGTCAGCCAGAGGCGAGTTCTATTCAATTCTCAAAGCTGGCTTGATGGCTAAGAAGAAGTTGCCAAAAAATAACGAGGATTCATTATTAGCCTCACTATCCCCAACTTTTAAGCGCCGCTTGACACAGCACCAACTTCACGCTGTTTATCATCTTACCGCTATCAGAAATGGTGCAAATTTCTCGGTTCCCGGAAGCGGCAAAACTTCAATATTGCTCGCCTATTATCATTTGCTAAGGTCAGTAGGTGCCGTGGAGGCTATTTTGGTTATTGGACCAGCAAGCTGTTTTGAGCCATGGGAGCGCGAGTATAAACTATGTTTTGGCAGGTCCCCGTCATCCATTCGTGTCGCTGGCAATACAAGAGGAAAACGACGAGAGATATATTCACAACATAAAGATTATGAGCTCATCCTTTCTACTTATCATACGGCAGCAAGAGATGTGCAGGATATTATACGAGTGCTCTCACGGCGCAAATATTTAGTTGTATTAGATGAATCCCATAACATCAAACGGCCACAAGGGGGAAAGCTGGCAGAGGCGGTAATTAGATTTTCTGAATTCTCTGAAAGGCGCGTTATTCTTACTGGAACCCCCATGCCAAACGGACTTGCTGATTTATGGTCTCAGTTCACTTTTCTTTGGAAAAACATGCTACCACTTGGAACTGTTGACAATTTCCTTCGAGATATAGAGAAAAAGGATCCAAAAGAGGCTCTAAAGTCAGTGCGCCATAGTGTGCTTCCTTTATTTTTCCGCATCACAAAGAGTCAGCTGGGACTTCCCCGTCCACGCTTCATTATAGTCAAGTGTGAGCTAAGCAAGCTCCAAGGTCGGATTTATCGAGGAATTGCTGCAAAATTTTTGTCACAAGCAGAAGAGCGTCCAGAGGACAGAGATTCACTTCGCGAATGGCGGCGTGCTCGTGCTATCCGCCTTCTACAGGTAGCTGTTAATCCTGGCTTGCTGTGTTGCGCTCGTAATGAATTTTCACTTTCTGCAATGAATTTGACAAATTTGCCTATGGGTTCAGCGATAGAACATTACGCTGATTACGAGATTCCTGACAAAATATTAAAATGCACTCAAATTGCAAAGAATCTTGTTAAAAAAGGAAAAAAAATAATAATCTGGTCGTCATTCGTCCATAACCTTCTAATGCTTGAAGAATTGCTTAAAGACCTAATACCTGTGGTAGTTTATGGTGAGATACCATACAGCGCAACCGATGCAGACGAATTGACTCGAGAAAAGCTGATTGCTAAATTTAAAACAGATCCCGACTGTAGGGTATTGATTGCAAATCCAGCGGCCTGTGCTGAGTCAATATCTCTTCATATGGCCTGCCATGATGCTATCTATCTGGACAGGTCCTTCAACTGCGCTCACTACCTTCAATCATTGGATCGAATTCACCGACTAGGCTTAAAGCCCAATGATATAGTTACATATTATCTTCTGAAGTCACTAGACACCATTGACGAAATTGTCCACGATCGTCTCGAGGAAAAGGCAAGGAATATGCGCGAAGTTACCGAAGGAGCACTACCCGGAGAAATAGCTGGCTTCTGGAGCGATGATCTTGGCGGTGAGGAAGATACCGATCTGGATCTCGTAGAAAATCATATCAAATTGGTAGCTTCTAAGCCGTGAGTGTAAGACCGGATGACTTGGCAAATGTGTGCGCTCTCTTTACCGAGAGCGGAAGGCGTCAAATTCCTTTTGGAGAGCTAAAAAGGCTGGTCTCTAGGAGCTTACCGCTTGAGGCAGAAGCAAGCGCCGAGGAAATTATCCAGGAGGCGAGAAAGTGTGGCCTGCTGGCGTCCCGGGGAGATGCCTGCCATATTACTAAAATAGGGAGCCTTGTGGGGGCTAAGCAAGCAATAGCAAGACAGCGCATTTCAAATGAAGCAAGCAAGGTTTTAATTTACGAGGTCTACTTGAATTCAGAAGCTCGGGATGCTTGCTGTGCCGGTTTTCTGCAACAATTTCGACCCGATCCGCCATCAAAAACTTTCATTTTCGAAAGAGAAACAAACGAAACCCCTGAAACATTGCAATGGCTGATGACACTTACACGGGTGGGACTCATTCGTTGCGATGGCCATATGGCTTATGTCGAAGAAAGATATCTTCAGCGTGTGAACGAAATGCTGGCAAAGATTCGTGGCTCAACTCTTCTTGCTTTGCCAGGGGTTTTCGGTAAGGAGAAAGAAGTGGGAGATGTGGCAGAAGAGCTTGCAATTAAATGGGAGAAGAAACGCCTACATTCAAATGGTTTAGAAGAGCTTATTCCACTAATCCAGCACATCAGCACTATTGACCAAACTGCAGGTTATGATGTGCTATCATGCGGATGCATCGGCAAGAGTCCAGAAGCTCGAATATACATTGAAGTAAAAGGAACGCGTGGCAAGCGCATCAGATTCATTTGGTCTAGAAATGAGCGCCTGGTTGCAAAAGAAAAAGGCGAAAGCTATTGGATATATTGCTTTACCGAAGTTGATTTAAAAAATCGTTCAGGAAGAGGCCCATTCCGAATTCGCAATCCATTCCGCAAAATATGCCCACCAGAATATATTGTTGAAGCGACAGATGTAGAGGTCCGGAAAGCGTGACCACATTTTTTCGGACATTCTTATCCTCCCTTTGCCGATCTTTCCAGTCCCGCTGTTTGGCCTGGCCAAACAAAAGTGCGATTTTGCAACAGTTTTCTAACCCGCTGATAAATAAGTAGAAAAATTATTTTTTCATTTTTCGTTTGGCGTAGGTTGACAAATCTGTTCCAAGGGTGAAGGGGTGAAAGGTTGAAAGTTGAAAGGAAAATCAATGAGTTAGGACCGATTTTGGCCTGTAAAAGTGATGTAACATTTTTCGTATATATAGGGGGACCTTGCGATTTTCAACGCAAGGGTCCGTTCTAAAGTTTTAAGGTTTTAGAGTTTTAAAGTTGTGGTGGCCCGAAGAGGAGGTGATGCCGGACTGGGCTTGGGATTTCGAACTATAAAACT
>CAIUDS010000812.1 GCA_903897985.1 uncultured delta proteobacterium | reverse complement strand
CTGGGGGGGCTCCGCCAATTATTCAACTACCACGGCTTGCATCAAGCCGAACTCCGCGTTGGGCTGGAGGCGATCGCCGGTTCGCCCAACGATCCGGAAGCGATCATGCTCTATTGCCTTTCCCTCGTGGAAAGCGGGGATTGCGAAAAAATCGGGCTCGCCCTGGCGCCCATTATTGATTCGCCGGCCTACGAGGAGCGGGCGCGCCAGCTTTATGCGATCTGCCTGGTCGGGACCTAACACTATGAAGCCGCGGAAAAAGAATACCAGCGACTGATCAGTCTCGAGCCGGATTCCATCGAATACCGCTGGGCCCTGGCCAATAACTACCTGAACCTCAAGCAGCCCGCCTTGGCCAAGGAGCAATTGCTCTGGCTGGTCAAGAACCCCAGCCTGGGGGACCGCAATCTCGAGGCGCAAAGCCTGTTAAAGCTCGCGCAAATTTGCGAAAGCGAAAACCTGCCGGGACAGGCCGCCAAATACTACGAGCTCTACCTTGAGTTCCGGCCCGGGGACCAGGGCGTGCAAGACAAGCTCAAACGGGTGGAGACCAATAAATCTAACGCTATAATCTATTCGCTCTGGGGGAATAAAGATGAGTGAGAAAAAATTGAACCTGGAAGCCGCCATCAAGGACCGCCAGGCCAAGGTCGCCATCCTGGGCCTGGGCTATGTCGGATTGCCGCTCGCGCTGGCGTTCGCGGAAAAAGGCTTTGTCTGTTATGGCATTGACCCGGACCGCCGCCGCATCCGCGACCTGAACTCGGGCAAAAGTTATATCGCCGACCTCGAAGCCTCCCGCATCAAAGCCTCGATCAAAAGCGGCCGCCTGATCGCGACCGACAATTTTACCCGGCTGTCCCGCGCGCACGCGGTTTTGGTCTGCGTGCCCACGCCCCTGGGCAAGAGCAAGGACCCGGATTTCTCGTTCGTGCTCGACGCCGCCGACTCGATCGCTCCCCGGCTCAAACGCGGCCAGCTCATCATCATTGAAAGCACCATCTACCCGGGCATGACCGTCGAGTTGATCGGGCCCCGGCTGGAGGAACAGACCGGACTCAAGCCGGGACGGGATTTCCACCTGGCCATGAGCCCCGAGCGGATTGACCCGGGCAACCGCAAGTTCACCCTTCAAAACACGCCCAAGGTGGTGGGCGGGATCAATCCCTCGAGCACCCGGCTCGCCGCCCTGCTCTATCGCCAGATCCTCGACCAGGTGGTCCCGGTCAGCTCCCCCACCGTCGCCGAAATGACCAAACTCCTCGAAAACACCTTCCGCCAGATCAACATCGGACTGGTCAACGAGATCGCCATCATCTGCGACAAGCTCAAGATCAACGCCCTCGAGGTGATTGACGCCGCCTCCACCAAGCCCTTCGGGTTTATGACCTTTTATCCCGGACCCGGCACCGGCGGCCACTGCATTCCGGTGGACCCCATTTATTTGTCCTGGAAAATGAAAAGCCTGAACTACCGCGCCCGCTTCATCGAGCTGGCAACCGAGGTGAATGCCCAGATGCCGGAGTTCTGGGTCAATAAGGCCCAGTCCGCGCTTGACCGCAGGGGAAAAGGCCTGTGTAACGCGCGCGTTCTCGTGCTCGGCGTCAGCTACAAAAAAGACATCGCCGACCTGCGCGAGTCCCCGGCCCTGGAAATCCTCAAGCTCCTCCTCGACAAGGGCGCTCGCGTCCAATATCACGATCCCTTCATCCCCGCGGTGAAACTCGATCACCGGGAACTCAAATCCGTCAAGCTCACCCCGGCCCGGGTCGCCAATTCCGATTGCGTGGTCATTGCCACCGATCATTCCAGCCTCGATTACAAGATGATCAAAGCCTGCGCTCAACTCCTGGTTGACACCCGCGGGGTCTATCACCGCCTGAAATTGTAGGGGCGTATGGCATACGCCCTTTAGTAGCCAGTATCCAGTAGCCGGCAGGCAGGCAAAATCTCTAACAAATTTCTGCGTGTTGCTCCCTGCGGGCCCAGGCTTATGGCCAGGCCATGGACAGGTCCCTGGGGGTTGGGGGTTTTGAGGAAAAAGGATTATTTGATCGGCCAGCCGCCGTGGGAATCAATGGTCTGGTCTATCTCCGCCATAATCCTAATGGTTTCGCTCAAGGCCGAGACTATGTTCTGGTAATGCTTGAGGTCTTCATTCCTCATCCAGGTCGTCGTCCCCATCATCTTGTCCATGACGCTCCAAACTCCCAGCCTTCTTCAAACGAGATTCCACTAAATCTAGCGTTGCAACATAAACAGCTTCGCGCTCACATTTATCAAGCTCGAGTGCATCAAATATAATTGAGTCAATTTCTTGCCTATCTTTCAATTTTAGTTCATCAGAGATACTTAGCTGATCTCTTTTAGAAAATTCATTGAAAATATGCATAAATTTTCTATTATCAATAGAATCAGAAAGTAGGAATAGCTTTAAATCATCGGAAGCGAATTTTAGCGCTCCCCCGCCTAAATTGGTTATGCCTATTAGCTCTCTTTGCAAAATGCCAAACGTGCTATTAAGCTGAGCGACTATAGATAGGGCTTGATCGGGATCATGAGGTATTATCTTGTAAAACTCCTTTGCCAAGATGCCGTCAACATTAAAAGCAACGATATGTCTCCCGCCGAATGTTCGGGGAAATAGAATTGGGGCAATGAGTCTAGAATTGCCTTCTGATTTAACACCGTATTTTATAACACCTTCAGATGATTTTTGAATTTGTATAGTTCTTAAGTCTTTGACGCTTTTAACAAAATATGTTTTAGGATATCTGTCTCCCGTATTATTGTCGTGGATATATCCCTCTACCTCACAGAGGTTATAAAGCTTGGATAACCGATGATAGCATTTATCTAAAATAAGCCAATAAATATCAGGCGCGCGGAGGTATTTGCCACCCCACTTATTTCCGATGTATTTTGGTGGATTAATAAGGTTGCTTGTAATGACTGGCTCGTTGGATGCCGGTCTATCAAGACCATCTTCAATAAGTTTCATCTGACTGATCGGAAATACTATATATTCTTTAGCTTTTTGGCGGTGCTTTGCCTCCATAATTTCTTGAAATATAACCGGGGAAAGTATATGCTCAAACGGAGCGGTGAACATCACAAATCTTGCAATATTACTGGAATTATCAAGTTCGTTTCGATTAGGTGCGGATAACGAGGTTATAATAGTGTTCACGTCTGCTCGTTTGAATGAGCGCTTTAATTTATTGTCAATAATCAAATTAATAGAGCAGTATCTTAAGAGGAAATATTGGAGATCTTTACCATATCCTACGTCAAGCCAGTTGCTCACAATAAAACAGAATACACCAGATTGGTTAAGCAGCAATAATCCTTTATAATAAAAATATATAAAGAGATTACTTTGCCCATCTATGCTTTTAAATGCTTTCCCTTGTCGTTGGGAATGGCCTAAAAAGTGACTAATTGCTTGATAAGTAGAATCCTTCAGCTTTTGTACATATTCCTTTTTTCTTATCTTGCCCAGAGGGTCACAAATATCTTCTTTCTTAACATAAGGGGGATTGCCAATTCCTATGTCGAAACCGTCTTTATCGCCTTCAAAAATCTCCACAAACGCGATGTCCCAGACAAAGGGGATGTCTTTGGGGTTTTTTAAAACCGAAAGTTCGCTCTGATATTTCTCGACCTCTTCTTTCTTAACAGCGATTTGACATTCAAGTTCAGCAGCCATCAGTTTTAATTGCTCTTTGGGAGATTCCTTGATTCCGAGCAAAGTTTGTTGGACCACTGGTTTGGCCAACTTTCTTTTTAAATCAGCGATTTCATTTTGGCTCTTCCGAATTTGTTCTTCAATAATTTCCCGAAAAACATTGATTTCTTCTTTTTGCAGTTCCCCTTTCAGGAGAGAAGCGTCCT
>CAIUDS010000811.1 GCA_903897985.1 uncultured delta proteobacterium | reverse complement strand
CAGCCGCCGCCAACAAAAAACCGTCTCCCTGGCGGAAATGAAGCGGAGGATGGGGAGGAAAGAAAGGGGTTGAGGCCGGCGCCGGTTTCATCTCGTTTTGGGGTTGATCGTGAATTTCGTTAAAGACTGACCGCGGACCGCTGTGCGGAACCTTTTTTAAAATTGGAGAAGTAAAAGGAAATCGTTTCTCAAATTTGGCCAGAGAAGATTTTAAAAAGGCGTCGTCCAGGGAAAAGGGGATGATGTTTTGGAACCGTGAGCTTGGCGAGCGTAAAAGAAAACTGGGGATTCGCGTCAATAAAGATGGCGCCACCTTTGAGCGCAGATTTATTTGCCCGGACTGCATCTACTTCGTTTTAGCCCAAATTCAAGAAGCGAAGTGACTTGAAGGGCAGAAGTAAGTAGGGGAAGATGGTTTAAACCGCCACGCCGACCTTTTCCACGGTGACGGCATCGTCTTTGGGGATTTCTTGACCCAGTTCCTGGAAGCCTTCCAGATAAAGGGAGATCGCTTCTTTGGCGTTGTTCAGGACCTCGTTCATGGTTTCTCCCTGGGTGAAACATCCCTCCAGGGCCGGGACCTCGAGCCAGTATCCGCCCTCCTCGGCCTTATGAATGACTACGGTATATTCCATAATTTTCATCGTTGCCTCCTTAAAGAAGGTTCGGGAATTGTTCCACCGCGATTACTTGTCCGGCCCAGGCCCCGACCACTTGGTGAGGACGAGGTCGAGGGTGGGGCCGGCCAGGTCCCGGGCTTCGGCCCGGCCATGGCCCGTGCCCAAGAATTCTTCGTAGTCGGTAAAGCGGTGCCGGGCATGGGCTTGCACGGCCAGATGGATCGCGTCCGGCTCGAACTTTTTGGCCGCGGCGCTTCTTCCCACCCGGCCCGAATATTTGCGACAGGCGTGTTCCGCGATTTTCCGTTCCGCCCCTTGGGGGCAGCCCGGATATAAAGCCTGGATCTGCCGGGCGAATTCCATGACAAATGCCTCATCCAATTCCAGCCTGCGTTCCGCCTCCCGCTGTCGCCGCTTCTCCCTCGCCTCCGCATCCTCCAAACATTCCGCCTCGGCCCGCTCAAGCGCATCCTCATCCACCAACACCCCTTGCCGCTCGTAGTGTTTGCGGGTCCGGCTCCAGCGCAACACCACCACGCGCAGCCGTGAATGGGCTCCGGCGCGGCGGGTGAGCGCGGCATCTCCGCGCGGGAGATAGATCAGGCGGTCCAGGTCCGCGCATTCCATGCACAAAGCCTTGTCGCCCTCCTTGCGCAGAAAGTCGCCGGACCAGAGTTCGCGGCCGCACTCGGAACATGCCGATTCCTTCACAATGGAAAAAACCACCAGCTCCTCTTTACCCTTTATGCTTTTCTCTTCATTCATGCCCATGGCCATGAATATTGTCGCCCCCTGCAATCCCAAAATCAAATCCCCAAGCCCGCCCCGCCCAGGCCCTCAATCCCTTTGCCGCAGTCGCTAACGAGCAAGTATTTAAATATGATAATACTTTCAGACTTTCATACTTGCTGGGGGCGGCTTGGAGTTGAAGCGATGGTTCCATCTTGCGTCCCCGTCCCGGAGTCCGGGTTTTCGCTCTAACCACTTCCCGACCCCTGCGAGCAAGTATCCCAATATGAGAAAAGTTTCAGACTTTCATACTTGCTCGGGGAGTTTTGATCTGAGGAGATCGTTCCGTCTTGCGTCCGGGTTCCCGAGTCTATCGCTTTCCGACCCGCTCCTTCCAGGCCCAAGCGCGCAAGTATTCAAGGATGAGAATACTTCCATACTTTCATATTTGCTCGCGGCGGCCTCGGACAAATGGTTCTGGCGATTAGGGGGTCGGCATTTCAAACCGTGTCAGTTTGCGTTCCCCGGCTACGGACCCGGTGTGGCAAGTATGCAAAGCAGAGAATATATGCCGAATTAACGGGTTACGCGCAATGGTCTTGGGCAAAGAATCCGTTGGGTCATGCGCCGGAGGGCCCCCAATTTCCGCCTTGCGACCCTCAAACTCCGCACTTGGGGGTAGTAAGTGCGCAAAGCGGAGAATATGAAGCGAATTGGCGATTTCCTGGCGGCGCCTATGGCCGGATGGGCAAAGGTCTGTTGGATCATCTCGCTTGGCCGCGCAAAGCAGGATCGCAGCCGTTTTTTCGGTTTACGGGTCGCCGGCGATAATTGCGCGTTGCTCATGCGCGACCCAAGTTGAAGGCTTTGTGAAAGTCTTTAAAGTCGGCGAGCTTGGTCCCGGCCAGGTATTGCCGGAATTGATGGTTGGCCATTTCCAGGTAGTCGCCCAGGATGCAATTCTTGCCCGCGCAAGCGCGTTTTTTAAGCATGCAGGCATGGGCCGGAAACCTGCCTTCGGTGGCCTCATAAATGTCCAGCAGGCTGATGCGAGCTCCGGGTTTTGCCAATTGATAGCCTCCCCGGGGCCCCATAACCGATTCCAGCAAACCCGATTTTTTCAACTGCCACATTACCCTGGCAAGATTACGCTCTGAAACCTGGAGCGCCTCAGCCAGCCTCCTGGTAGATCTCCACTGGTCCTCCTTGCCCGCCAAAAGCGCCATCGCATGCAACGCCAGCCCGGCCGCCTCCGATACCCGCAACAACTGTTTCATGTTTTTCTCCTCCCCTCCAAATTATTCGGCATATAAAGTAAAGTGCCAATATACCGACCCGGCGCGGATGTCAAACCCGCATCCATCGTTCGGCTTTCCCCTGGAAATGCTATCATTCCGGAACTCCAAGCGCAAGTATCCAAGTATGAGAGTATTTCCCGACTTTCATACTTGCTCGGGGCGAACT
>CAIUDS010000810.1 GCA_903897985.1 uncultured delta proteobacterium | reverse complement strand
CGCATCCATCTGGCCAACCTGATCAATTTCGGGATCGTGCCCGCGGCCATCAGCGCGGAGGCCTATGCGAAAATCGAGGCGGGCGACAAGCTCGAACTGCAGCAACTGGCGAAGGAAGTCAGGGAATCGGACACGCTGACGCTCAAGAATTTCCGGACCGGCGAGATTTTAAAGGGTCGGCTGAAACTCACGGGCCGGGACCGGAAGATCCTGTTGGCCGGGGGGCTTCTGAATCTGGTGAAAAGTCTTAAGAAGCCTTGACCTGATCTTGCGGATACACCCGGCAGAACCAGCCCACTTCCGGCCGGAGGGTGATATAAAAGATCGCGCTGGCCGCGGCCATGATCGCGATCCTGACCCAGAGCAATAAGGCCGGGAAACCGGTCAGCATCGAGCGCATCGTAATGGCAAAGACGGCGATAATATCGTAGAACGTCGAGGCCATCACCAACAGGCTCAACAGCAGGGACAAATTCCTGCCCCATTTTTTCCCGGTGAAAAGGCCGTAGGCGGCAAGCAGGAACATGATCGTGACCATCCAGAATGCGGACTTGAGCACCGAGTCTTTCACCGGCGCCCGCCAGAGAAAACCGAAACCCGCCAGCGCATCGGTATTGAACTGGCCCGCGATCGCGGCCGCGAGCAGGATGGCCCCGATGATCCCATAAATGACGCTGGCGATATAGACGGCTGTTGGTCTCTTCATGTTAAATCTGGTACAACTCCTTTTCCAGAATTGTCAGGTAATTCTTGCGCAGAACCTCGATTGCCGGCTCAATCTTGTCCACTCCCAGGATCAGGACCGCGTTGTCATGGAACCGTCCGATGAAGGGATAAAGGTAGCTGACATTGATGTTCGCTTCCTTGAGCGGCTTGAGCACCGCGTTCAAGCCGCCGGCATGGTCCGGGGTCTCGACGGCAATCACCGGCTCGATCATCAACTTGTATCCGTTGCCCTGGAGGAGGTCAATCATCTTGTCCGGGTTGTCCACCACGAACCGGAGAATGCTTTTCTCGCCCTCGGGCGCCGCGCAGATCGCCCGGATATTGATCCCTTCCTCCCCGAGCAAATCGCTCACCCTGCTCATCTCCCCGGGCTGGTTCTTCAGCTCAACCGAAATCTGTTTCAAAATCATTTCCCGCTCCTTTTAATCCAGGTAGGCGTGACCCTTCCGGACCGCCTCGAGATTCATCGGGATCAATTTCTTCTTGCTCGCAAACGCATCCTCCACCGCCTGCTCCAAGCTCCTCAAGCTTACCAGCCCGGTCTTTTTAATCAAGGCCCCCAACATGACCAGGTTGGTCGCCTGAATATTTTTCAACTCCTCCGCGATGCCCGAGGCCGGAACTTCCACCACCTCAATGTCGCCCCGCGAGGGCGGCTCCGTGACCAGCGTGGAATTGATAAACATCATGCCGCCCGAGCAGAGCGTATTCTGGAATTTCTTGGCCGAGGGCTGGTTCATGGCCACCACATACTCGGGCTCGCTCGCCACCGGTGAAGCGATTTCCTCGTCCGAAATCCCCACCGTGCAATGCGCGGTCCCGCCCCGCACCTCGGCCCCGTACGCCGGCAGGTAGGTCACGGCCTTGCCTTCCTTCATCGCGGCGTAGGCCAGGAAATATCCCATGGAGAGCACGCCCTGTCCGCCGAACCCGGCGAAGAAGCATTTAATCAACATGGTTTGCCTTCGGGCTGCGGACACTCCTGTCCGCAGACAACTATTTTCCTATTCCACATTTCCCGATGCCGCCTTTTTCACACTCTTGGTCCTGCGGTCCACCAGGACCTTGACCGGGAATTTCTTGCTCATCACCTCGTCAATCCATTTGCACGATTCCACCGGGCTCATTTTCCAGTTGGTCGGGCACATCGAGAGCACCTCGATCAGCGCCAGGCCCGGCTCGCCCTCGAGCTGGCAGCGCAGCCCGGCCTCGAGCGCCCGCTTGGTCGCGCGCATCCCCCGCGGGCTGTTCACCGCCACCCGCTCGGCATAGACCACGCCCGGGATCTGCGCCAAAAGCGAACTCAAATCCAGGGTGTGTCCCTCGCGTTTGGGGTCCCGGCCGCGCGGCGCCGTGGTCGCCCGCATCCCTTCCAGGGTGGTGGGCGCCATCTGCCCGCCGGTCATGCCGTAGATGGCGTTGTTGATGAACACGGTCAGGATCTGCTCGCCCCGGCTGGCGGCATGGACGCTTTCCGCGGTGCCGATCGCGGCCAAATCCCCGTCGCCCTGGTAGGTGAAGACCACCAGCTCCGGCGCGCTCCGTTTGATGCCGGTGGCGATGGCCGGGCCCCGGCCGTGGGCCGTCTCGGCCATGTCGACGTCGAAATAATTATAGGCGAACACAGAACACCCGGGCGGCGGTATGCCGACGGTCTTGTCCTGGAGGTCCATTTCGTCAATGAGCTCCGTCATCAGGCGGT
>CAIUDS010000809.1 GCA_903897985.1 uncultured delta proteobacterium | reverse complement strand
GGCCAAGCTCAAAAAGGTTGACCTCCGCCAGGTCGGCTCAGGAAACATCGGCGCCACCAATGTCTATCGCGCGCTCGGACTGAAATACGCCGTATTGGTTTTCCTGCTCGACGGGATCAAGGGCGCGCTCCCGCCGCTGGTGGTCCAATATTTCTTCGGACGCGGCCCGCTCGTCGGCCTGGCTGCGATCGCCGCGGTGCTCGGCCACATCTTCCCGCCCTTTCTAAAGTTCCAGGGCGGCAAGGGCGTGGCCACCGGCTTCGGCGCCATGGCCGCGATTGCGCCGGCGCCCGCGCTGATCAGTCTCGCGGTCTGGATCCTGCTCACCGCCCTGACCAAAATCGTGGGCCTCGCCAGCATCATCGCCGCGCTCGCGCTGCCCGTGCTGGTCCTTGTTCTTCATGAGGACACCTGGGTGCTCTATGCCGCCCTCATCATCGTGGTCCTGATCATCATTGCGCATCATGAAAACATCGCGCGGCTTTTGCGGGGCAAGGAAAAAAAGATAAAATGATCGGACCAGAAGGAGGAGTCATGAAAAATAATTTGAACCGCAGGGAATTTGCCAAGGTTTCGGGTCTGGCCGGAGCAACCATTCTCGCCACCCGCGCTTCGGCCAAGAAGCCGGGCATCGCGCCGATCCCGATCCCGGACGGGCCGCTGACCAAAGACGATTACCAGGCGCTGAAATCCGAGGCGGAAAAAACTTTCAAAGCCAACCAGGTCGAGCTTAACGGATATTATTTCCATATGCCCTCGGCCGGGACCTATCCGTCCCTGTTCGCCTGGGACTCGGGCTGGCACACCATCGGCATGAACCGGATTGACCCGAAAATGGCGGCCTCGGAGGTCGAGTTCCTGATGCTCCAGCAAAGGCCGGACGGAAGAGTGCCGCACGAGGTCAAGTTCAAGGAGATCACGGCCAAGGCCGACCTCCGCCACCGGCTCGGCGACAAGATCAGCCAGAGCCAGTTCCAAGGTTTGGTCTCGGTCCAGGTTGACCCGCCCTCGTTCATCATCAGCGCGGAGAAAATTTATTCGAACACCCAGGACCGCGCCTGGCTCGAGCGGCTGCTCCCGCGCTTTGAAAGGGCGCTGGAATTCCTCACCAAGACCCGCGACCTCTATAAAACCGGCCTGCCCAGCATCATCCATCCCTGGGAATCCGGAACCGACTCTTCGCCCGCTTATGATCAGATCATTAAACTGGATTACAGTAATCCCTTGGGCGGGCCCCAGCGCATGTTCCTCTATCCGGCCATGTTCACCCGCCAGAAAAAATTGGGCTACGACCTGCAAAAAATCGCGGCCGCCAACGAATTCATCGTGGAAGACATGAATGTGATCGCGATCACGATCCGCGCGGTGATTTCGGTTAGCCGCATGTTCGAGCAGGTCGGCGACCAGGCCAAAGCCGAGCAATATAAAAAACAGGCGCAGGCCATGACCGAGACCATCGAGAAGATTCACTGGGACGAGGCCGCAGGCCTCTTCTGGTCCCGCTATGACCTCAAAGCCCCCAAGTTCGCCAAGCGCACCACCTGCGCGTCTCTGCTCCCGCTCATGAGCGAGCATCTGAGCAAGGCCAAGGCGGAGCGGCTGGTCAACGATCATTTCCACAACCCGCAGGAGTTCTGGCTGCCCTACCTGGTCAGTTTCAACGCCAAGGACGAGATAGATAAAGAGAAGATTTATTGGGAGGACAAGCTGCTCTGGAGAGGATACTGCATCTGGACCAACATGAATTGGATGATGTGCGAGGGCCTGCTCGTGCACGGCTATGCCGATCTGGCCCGCGAGCTCACCCGCCGCACCGCCAAGATGATCCGGAACCAGGGCTTCTGGGAATTCTACGACTGCCGAACCGGCCAGGGCAAGAACGCCCATCCCTTCAACTGGCCCGGCGTCGTGCTCGACATGATCCATTTGACCTGGCCGGAGGCCACGGTCTAGGCGGTAAACGGTCCACGGTGAACGGTGAAGGGCGGTCCCTACCGGCGAGCTCTTGCGCCCAGGGGATGATTATGCTATCATAATGATAGCATAGGTTCAAAAAGGAGGATAGCGATGCCGCAGATCTTGATAAGAGACCTTGACCGGAAAACCGTTTCCAGCCTCAAGAAGCGGGCCCGGAGGAAAGGGAGGTCGTTGCAGTCGGAGGCAAAGATTATCCTTTCCAACGCGGCCCAAGAGGAATCCAAGGACCTGGAAGCGGTAATCAGGAAACTGGAACGGTTTCGCTCGCGTTTTAAAGGCCGGAAATTTTCGGACAGTGCCGAACTGATCCGGGAGGACCGGGATCGGTGACTCATTTCATTATTGACGCCAGCGTTGCAGCCAAGTGGTTCCTCAAGGAAGACTATACGGCGGAGGCAAAAAAAGTATTGGAAGTTGGAGAAAATTTTTCGGCTCCGGACTTTATGCAATTGGAAATGGATAACCTGCTCTGCAAAAGGTTCCGCCGGGGTGATCTGAGCAAGAAAGACGCGGACGATGCCCGGGTTCTGCTAAAGGAAATTCCCATTACATATCATCCCTCCCTGGAATTGCGAGATCGCGCCTATCAGCTGGCGCTTATTACCCGCCAATCCGTTTCCGACTGCCTCTACTTGGCGCTCGCCATCCGGCTAAAAGGGAAATTGGTCACCGCGGACCAGCGTTTTTATAAGAACCAAAGTCGCGGCCCCTTATCCGATTATCTGGAATGGGTTGGAAATATTTGAGTAGGCGCGCCGGAGCGGATGGCACGGCAACCGCGCTCGCGGTGAAAATCTGACCGCGGCCTAATTTAGGGCAGGGAATATTTCTGTTTCGTCCGCTTGACCGCCTCTTTGCGCGCGCGGCTATGGGTGTAATGCCAAATTCCCAGTTTCAAGGTTTGATCGCTCCACCAGCGCACCAGTCCGTTGTAAGGGCTGAGCCAGCGGCCGGTCGGGATCAGTTCCGGGTGCCGGACCGGGTTGGCCGGGATCGTGATCGAGCTGACCAGGACCGCTTCCTCATCCCCCAGCTCGGCCGCCATTTTTCCCTCAGCGTCAACAATGGATGAATGCGCAATGAAGTCCTCGCGCATGCTCGCCCCGGGCAGGCCCGGCAGCGGGGAATCGAACCGGCCGGTCTTCTCGGAGCGCACCACCGGCACGCCCAGGATCCGGGCAAACCGGGCCGGCGCCGAGAGTTCCATCTCGATGGACAGCTCGCGGTTATTGCCCAGGCTCTCCGGGGTCTTGGGCGCGGAAAAATCCATCAGCACAAAATCGGGATTACCTTCCAGCAGGCCTTGCACGGTATGGGTCTTGGAGGTGTCAAAGCAGATGGCCATGCCGATCCGGCCGAGCGGCGTTTCGAAAACCGAGGGGTTGATCCCGCCGGCCTTGAAGAACCAGGACTCGAGTTGCGCCGGCTCGATCTTGCGATGAGACCAAAGCTCGCCTTCGCCCGGCCCGACCAAAACCATGGTATCGTAAAAATCATTTCCGCTGAGCTCCATGATGCAGGTGGCCAGGTAAATATGGTAACGCCGGCAAAGCTCGCGCATCCACTTCACGGTCGGGCCCTCGAGCGGCTCCGCCGTTTCCCAACTGTCATCGCTATACCGGTATCCGATCAGCGCGAACTCCGGGAGCAGGACCAGCCGCGCGCCCTTGGCCGCGGCCTCCGCCACCAGCTTCTCGGCGCTGGCCCGGCTCCCTTCGTAATCATGGTCAAGGTTAGGAGTCTGCGCCACGGCAACCGTCAAAGTCCTGGAACTTTCCGCGGAATCACCCCGCGCGGCTGGAAGCGCCACCGCCAGAACCAGACTCATCCGCAAAATCGCTAAAACTCCCTTCTTCATTTGGCGCCTCTATGATAGGATGTTGAAAAAAGATTCTCAACCGTCAACCGCAAAGCGAGGAGGTGGGCAAATGTTTGAATTGGAGGAAGGCCATCGGATTCTGGAAAAAGCGATCCGACAATTTGTGGAAAAAGAAATCGCTCCGAATGTCGAGGCGCTGGACTCGGGGGAAATGCTTCCGTATGACCTGATGCGGAAAATGGGGGACGCTTTCGGTTTGCGCAAAATGGCCAAAGAAGTTTTGGAAAAGGCCATTGCCAAGGAAGAGGCTTCGGCCGGGGCGGAGCAAAAAGAGCGGTCACCCATGAAGAACATGAACCTGGACCCGATGATGGGCGCGATCATCGGCAAGGAACTCTGCCGGGTCAGCCCGGGATTTGCCCTGGCCTTTGCCGCCACCATCGGCCTGTGCGGCCAGAGCATCATGGCCAAAGGCACGCCCGCGCAGAAACGGAAATACGGCATCCCGGTGCTCTCGCTGGATAAGATCGGCTGCTGGGCCTTGACCGAGCCGGACTCGGGTTCGGACGCCTTTGCGCTTCGAACCACGGCCAAGCCCGACGGGGACGGCTATGTGATCAATGGCTCCAAGATGTTTGCAACCAACGCGCCGTTCGCGGATATTTTTGTGGTTTATGCCCGGATCGTGCGCAAGGACGAGGATTATAAGGATAAGCGCAAAATCTATCCGTTTATTCTCGAACGCGGAATGAAAGGCTTCACCACGAGCGCGCCCATGAAAAAAATGGGCATGCACGCCTCGCCCACCGGGGAGATCTCCCTGGAAGATGTGAAGGTTGGAAAAGAGCAATTACTCGGCGGGGAGGAAACCGAAAGCCGGGACCAGGCCAAGGAAGTTTTGTTCAGCGAGCGCACCGGCGCGCCGTTCATGGCCTGGGGGATCATCGAGCGCTGCCTGGAGGATTCGATCAAATACGCGATCGAGCGCAAGCAGTTCGGGAAAAGTTTGGCCGAGTTCCAGCTCATCCAGGAGAAGATTGCGAAGATTTATGTCCTGCTTGAAAATGTTCGGAACATTTGCTTCAAGCAGGTCTGGCTCCAGAAGAACCGCAAGGGGTCGGCCGAGGAATTCTGCGCGGCCAAGTATTACACCTCGGGAGCCGCGGTGGACGCGGCGCTCGAGGCCATCCAACTGATGGGCGGCTACGGCTACATGAAGGAATATCATCTCGAGATGCTGATGCGGGACGCCAAGCTGCTGATGATCGGCGGCGGCACCTCCGAGATCCAGCTTTTGACCATTGCCAAGGAACTCCTCCGCAAGGCCAATTTTGAAATCAGCATCGCCTGACCGGGGCGCGGGAAACTTTATTTACTCAAAGTAAAAGTGTCCTGTAATTTCCCGTCCAAGTCATACATCCGGAATTGCAAGGTTCCGCCGGCGATGCTGGCCAGGCAGAAGTGGTGGCCGCGATAGAGCACATTGCTGAACCAGGGCCGGTTGGGCGCGAAGTCCTCGAGGTTCCCGCCGCCGCCTCCGCTCATCACATAGATCACCCCGTTCTTCTCGACCGCTTTCCCGGCCCGGAGCGGCCAGGTCCGTTCATAATCATGCAAATGCCCGTAAAACACCAGGTCCACCCCGTATTTTTCATAAAGGGGAATATATCCGCGCACCAGGGAATCCCCCCAGTCGGAACGGCCCTTGTAAGCGTCGCCGTAATCATTCTCGTCCGAAGAGTAAGGGGCGTAGTGGAGGCAGACGAATTTCCATCGGGCGGTGGAAGTCGCGAGTGCTTTTTCCAGCCACTGATACTGCGGGCTCAGGGGCGTGGCCGGGATATAGGGCAGGTTGGAATTGAGGATGAAGAAATCGGCGTTGCCATAGCTGAACTTGTAGTAGTTTTTCTGCTCCGGCGCCGCGAAAAAATACTTGAACCATTCCATATCCTTTTCCCCGTTGCCCGGCACCGGCACCAGGGGCACTCGGCTCCCGAGTTGGGTGAGGCCGGCGAAGAATTCATAGTTCCACTGGAACTTGTTGTCCTTGTAGCCCTCGTCGGTGAGGTCGCCGAGGATGACCGTAAAGTCGGGCCGCTCGGC
>CAIUDS010000808.1 GCA_903897985.1 uncultured delta proteobacterium | reverse complement strand
CGCTACCTCGCCCAGCTTAGGCGCATGAACTACCTCGTTGACATTGACACCCACCGCTGCCGCGCGGACCACGACCAGATGTTCCGCGAACTCCATGACACCCTGAACCTTCGCAAGCTGGCCGTCGAGTTTTTCTGGGACGAGATTGACTGGGATTTGTTCGAGGTGGTCAAAACCGGGACCGACCGGCTCCAGCATTACCTTTATGACGCGGTCGAGAACGAGGGCCACCAACGCCATGGCCAGGCGATTGACTATTACCAGAAGATCGAGGAGTTCATCAAGTTCTGCTGGCAGCAATTCTACAAGGGCCAGAGCGCGGACACCGAAGGCGAAGGGTTCTACATGCTCTCCGACCACGGCTTCTGTTTGATCAAGCGCGAGGTCTATTTGAACGCCTGGCTCCGCAAGAACGGTTACCTCGAATTCGAGAAAGAGCCGCCGGAGGAATTGAAAGACCTCAAAAAAACCTCGCGCGCTTTCGCGCTGGATCCCTCGCGCATCTATCTCCACCGCAAGGGAAAATATCCCCAGGGATTCCTTTCCGACTCCCAGGCCTCGGACCTGCGCAACGAACTCAAGGAAAGACTGATGCAGCTTGAATTTGAGGGCGAGAAAGTTCTGCGCGCCATTTATTTCCCGGAAGAAATTTACTCAGGACCCGAAGCCGCTCGCGCACCCGACCTCGTCCTGGTCTCCAAGCACGGCTACGATTTGAAAGGCAACATCACCAAGCTGGAGGTCTTCGGCAACTCCGACTTGAAAGGCATGCACACCTTCGACGATGCCTTCTACTGGGCCAAGGAATCTCCGGAGAAAGTGAAGATCACGGATTTGGCGAATATCTTTCTGGAAAAACTAGCCTGAACGCTCCCGACGCTAATTTCCCGGGCATGGTGCCTGCCGTTATGATTGACGATTGAATCACAATTATGTATCATGGGCAATATCAAAGGAGGATTGGATCATGCGTTTTATTACCATCCGCGAGTTCCGGACCAATTCCGAGAAGCTCCGGGAATATTTGAATAAGGATGGAAATGTGATCCTCCGTCAATGGGAAGCCCATCGCGATAATCCGGCCGGTGAGCGAGGAGACTTTGGAAGATGAAATGATGATCTGGCAAAGAGCCCGCGCACTCAAGGCGCTTGAAAATTGCCGTCAATCGGCCCGCAAAAAGGGCGCAGACAAGATGAGCATGGCAGAAATCAACCGACGAATCGCTAAAATCCGCAAGGAACGCAAACAAGCAAAGAAATAGATAACCCGCTTGCAGCTAGAGCAATGATGTTATTTTTGCCACCATCGCGGGTGCTTGGGTGGTTTTGACCATGACCCGCTTCTTCCGCGCAAACTCGCCGGAGATGATTTCAATCTCGCTTTTGCGGACCTCCAAGGACTGAGAGAGGAATTCAACTAAAGCTTGGTTGGCCTTGCCTTCGATTGCGGGCGCGTTCAGCTTGATTTTGAGGAATCCGTCCGGGGTGATTTCGCGGAACTCGGATTTCTTGGCGCCGGGCGAAACTTGGAGAGAAAGCACCACGCCGTTGGACTTGACTTGAAAAAACGGGGACGGCTTCTGCTCAGTCATTCATTGGTCTTGGCGCGGTTGGCCGGGATCCGCTGAACCTTGTCCTCCTGAGCCTCCTTGACCTTGGCCGATTCTTCCTCAACCT
>CAIUDS010000807.1 GCA_903897985.1 uncultured delta proteobacterium | reverse complement strand
CGTTCTTGATTTTCCTGCGACTTCTGCAGGGGCTGGCTGCGTCACTTGTCCGCGCCATTTCCCGGGCCAGCTTCTGCTCGGGCGTGATCTTCAAATTCAACATTCTTTCCTACCTCCCTTGTGCAAGCGCAACGAACTCGTTTCCAGCATCTTTCTGGTTCGCTCCAGCTCTTCGGCAATGAGCTTTTCATCAGGAAGAGCTGTTTTATATTCTGCGGCCAGGACTTTATTGGCAAGGCCTCCCAGCGCGTATCGGGCCAGAGCCTCATTTTTTTGCGCGCAAAGAATCAGTCCGACCGGAGGGTTTTCTCCCGGCAATACCCAATGCTCCCGGGCATAGTTCAAATAGAGGTGCATCTGCCCGGCATCGGTGGAGCTGAAGCGTCCAAGCTTAAGGTCAAGCAGGACCAGACAGCGAAGACGCCGGTGGAAAAACACCAAATCCACCCGATACCATTCGTCCCCGATCCGGATCCGTTTCTGCCTGCCCACGAAGCTGAAATCATTCCCAAGCTCCACCAGGAAATTCCCCAGATGCCCGATCAGCGCATCCTCCAAGTCGGTCTCGGAATACTCGTCCTTTAACCCCAAAAACTCCAGCAGCATCGGGTCCTTGATTTCCTCCTCGGGAGTCAAGGCGTCCCCCTTTTCCTTCCGCGCGCCCCTGGCCAGCATGGCCGCCTTGTTGCGCGAGAGCGCGGTGCGCTCATAAAACTGCGATTCGATCTGCCGCTCCAGTTGCCGCACGGACCAGCCGCCCCGCAAGGCCTCGGTCGCGTAGAAGCTTCGCCCATGTTCATTTTTCACCGACAACAGCCTCGCATAATGCGACCAGGAAAGCGGAAAAAACCCGGCCGGGGAGGAAACCGCCAAAGATTTTCCAGACACTGTCTGGAATTTCTTGCCCTTGCCTTCCGCCAATTTTCCAGACACCGTCTGGAAAATGTTTTGGTAAGACAGATAAAAGGCCCGCATCTGGTAGAGATTGCTCCTGGCGAACCCGCGTCCGAAGCGGGAGCTCAAGTCCTCGGCCAGTCGAGTCAGAAGCGTTTCCCCATACTCGGCCCGGTCCCGGCCTTTCTGTTCGAATTCCACGATCCGCCTCCCCACCTCCCAATAAGTGCTGGTAATGATGACATTGATCGCCCGCGCGGAACCCCGGCGCGCCTGTTCCAGAAGCAAGCTGATTTCGCTTAAGAGCTTTCCGTATCCGCCTCTGACTGACAGCGCCGACCCCGATCCCGGGCGGGTTGTTTTTCTTCCCCGCTTGACTAAGCGTCGCTTCCTTTTCCTCCCGCTCATCCCTTTGCTCCTGATTCAAATTCCATTTAGGCGCGAACCCCTTCCCGCGCGGCCCGACCATGATGATCCCATCAGATGCTCGGGTGTGATCTTCAAATTCAGCATGACTTTTCCCACCTCCTGATCTTCAAATCGGTCAAAAACCTGGATTCCCGATCAAGTCGGGAATGACCGTTTCCGATTGGGGCCGCAGGCGCTTCCGCCTTTGCCATCATCCGTCGTCCCGCGAATACGCGGGACTATGGATGACAAGAGGCTACGGCGGACAGGCTTGCCTGCGCACCCGATTCGGATATAATCTAACTTGATCTTTTTACCATAGAGGCGGGGAAAATGCCAGAGAAGACACGGGAAGAGTTGGACCGGGTAGCTCAGGCCTTGAACGAGAGTCCGTTTTACCAGTATCTGGGGATGCGGATTGTTCGGATCGAGGAGGGCCATTCGGAGATGCAGATGGAGCTGGGCCCGAAGCACCGGAATATCTGGAACACCTTTCACGGCGGCGCGGTGGCCAGCATTCTGGACTCGACCTGCGGGAGCTCGCTCTACTCGTCGCTCGCGGAGAACGAGGGCGCCATCACCATAGACCTGCGCATAAATTATTTGTCGCCGCCGGCCGCGGGCCTGCTGACCGGCAAGGGCAAATTTGTGCACCGGACCCGGGGTCTGGCCTGGAGCGAGGCCGAGGCCTTTGACTCGGAGGGCAAGCGGGTTGCCATTTCCCAGGCGATCCACCGCATTATAAAGAGGGATTGGGGCAAACAAAATCGCTGATGTGCGCAGGCAGGAGTGCCTGCGCCCCGAAGGAGGAGCAAATTGGTTAGCGCAATCGTCCTGATCAATGCCAAGCGGGACAAGATCCCGGAGACCACCCAGGCCCTGGTCAAGCTTCCCGGCGTGACCGAGGTGTTTTCGGTTGCCGGCACTTACGACATCGCCGCGATCATCCGGGTAAGAGACAACCTGGATCTGGCCGACCTGGTCACGCGGAAGATGTTGAAGCTGGAGGGGATCGAAAAGACTAACACCCTGATTGCATTCGAGGTGTTCTCCAAATTCGACCTCGAGCGGATGTTCTCGCTGGGCCTGGAGAAATGAGTCCGGACGAGGGGCTTTTGATCCCGGAGGAAAAGCCCCGGCTCCGCGCCAACCTTCAAATCCAGCCGGCGAACCTGGAGGGACAGAAGGTCTTGGTGTTCCAGGATCCGGAACGCTGGAGCGACGAAGTGATAGTCCTGCCCGCGCAGTTGGCGCCACTGGTGCAATATTTTGATGGCAGCCGCACCATTTCCGAGATTCAGGAACAGATCATGCGCCAGACCCAGCAACTGGTGCCGAGGGACAACATCCAGGCGCTGGCCGGGGAACTGGACCAGCATTTGCTCCTCGACTCCGAGCGATTCCGGTCTTATGTGGCAGGGGTCCTGAAGCAATGGCAGGAAAGCGAAACGAGGCCGGCGTTGCTGGCGGGAACCAGTTACCCCGCGGACCCGGCGGAGCTCCGGAAATTCCTGGATGATTTTTATGTGGCGGACTCGGGCCCGGGCATGCCGGGCGAAAATAAAAGCGGCCAGCTCAAGGCCATTGTGGCCCCGCACATCGAGCTCACCGGCAACGGCGCGGTCTATGCCCATGCCTACAAAAAGCTGATGGAGGAGTCGCAGGCCGAGCTGTTCATCATTCTCGGCACCGGCCATTTTCCGAGGGAAGACACCCTGGTTTTTTCGGAGAAAAATTTTGAGACCCCGCTGGGGGTGGTGGAGACCGACCGCGAGTTCATCCGGGGAGTGAGGAAACGGCTGAAAAAACGGAGCCGGGCCGGGGACTTCTCCCACAAGCGCGAGCACTCGATCGAGTTGCAGGTGATTTTTCTCCAGCACCTGCTGGCGGGCAAAAGGAATTTCAAGATCGTGCCGGTCCTGGTCGGGTCGTGCGCGACCATGCTCGAACTGGGCTTTTCGCCGGAGCAGGACTTGCAAATCCAGGATTATTTGAGCGCGCTACGCGGGCAGATCCAGACGGACAGCCGCAAAATCGCGCTGATTGCGAGCGCGGACCTGGCGCATCTGGGCCCGAGGTATGGGGACCGGGAGACCTACACGCCGATCCGGGAGGAAGAGATCAAGACGGATGATTGGCGGATGTTGTGCTGTCTGGAGAAATGCGACCCCGAGGCTTTTTTCATGGAGATCGCGCGGGTGAAGGACGCGCGCAAGATTTGCGGGATCGGGCCGATCTATTTCACTTTCAAGCTGGTGGATCCCGGCCGGGTGGAGGTCTTGAAATGGTCCGCCTGGTATGACGCGAATTCGAGGAGCGCGGTCAGTTTTTGCTCGATGGCGCTCTATTGACATGACTTTTTAAGCGTTTGATACTAGAATCAAGGTTAGGGGTTATGGCGGAGGCTAAGAAAATCGGGATTTTTTTCAAGACCGGCATCTCCCGGTCTCAAACCGGGAGTTCCTACCTGGCCCGGATGCTGGGGCCGCGTTTTGTGGTCTCCAGCAACGGCCACTATCCCGGCAATTATGTGGAACAGGCGCTCTCGGCCTGGGAATGTGAAAAAGCCCGGCCGGAAGTGAGCCGCCAGCTTTGCGAAACCAGCAAGCGCAAGTTTCTCCCGGAGACCAAACTGGAAATCGAGGGCCGGCGCTTCCGCGTAAAGTTTTATTCCTACCGCGGCCGGCTCAAGAGCCTGCTCGAGAATGCGGCCTACCGTTCCGAGGCCATGCGCAATTTTCAGATGATGGAATACTGCCATTCCGTGGGCGTGCTCGCGCCCAAGCCGCTGCTCTTGATGGAAGGCCGGCTGGCCGGGATGGCGCTCGAGAGCCTGCTGATCATGGAAGACCTGGACCCGGCTCGGAGTTATAAGGAGACGCTCAAAGAGCTCGAGGCGGACCCGGCCGAGTTGAACAAATTTCTGCGCGAGGTTTTCTCGAGCCTGGCCCGCTTCAACCGGACCGGCATCTACACCCTGGACGCGGACAAGAACATCCTGGTGAAAAGGCAAGGCGGACAATATCAAATCTATTACTTTGATTTCGACAATGTGTTCCCGTTCCGGAAAAACAACCCCCGCCGCGCCGGCAGGTCCCTCGCGTTCCTGATCCGGACCCGCAAGCTTTATCAAAAGCTCGCGCCCGATCAGATCGCCGGCCTGGTGGACCTTTACCTGGAGGGGATCGGAAAGCGCGGTTGGAAAGACGCGGTGCTCCGCGAAATCAGCGGAAGGCTTTCCAAAAAATCCGCGGCATTTGCCCCGGCGAAAAAACCAGGTTAGCCAGGGCCGCGCATTCGTAGCTGCAACGGCATTCGCTCGCCCGGATAAAATTGTTCACCTTTTGCGCCTGCGCGCTCCCAAGGATCTTCATCAGATCGTAGCCGGATTCCCGCAAACTGCCGAGCCGGAAGTCCTTGGCCCCGAGGGACGGCGGCGGGACCGGATATTTCACCGAGAGCATCTCGCAGGGACGCACCCACCCATCCGGCTCCATTACGATCAGCTTTCCCCCGGCCCGGCAGGGCAGGATCATTTTATTTCCCCTCACGGTCTCAATGATCAGTTCCCGTTTGGCCATGGCCAATTGCTCGCGCAACCGGTCCAAAAAAGTTTTGGGCCGAGCGTTTTTTTTGAGCCACTCATGGACTTCTTTAAAGCGGTCAAGGGAAACCTGGGCGGCCCCGGGAGTTCTCGGCTCGCCCCGGACGAACATCACTTCGGACCGGTTCGGCTTGAGCTCGGTCCGGATATATTCCAGCAACTCGAAAATCCGGTCCGAGTTGAGCGCGCTCAGCACGCTCAGGGTGTTAAGCCGGAGGTTCGGAAATTTGAGGCGCAAAATTTTCAGCTCTTTCCAACTCCGCAGCAGGTCTGCAAAGGCGCCCACATGCCCGCGGATGCGGTCATGCCGTTCGCCGATCCCGTCCAGGCTCAGTTCGAGGTTGAGGCGAAGCCGGGGAAAGGCCGAACAGATTTGCCCGGTCACTTTGATGATTTGCTCGGTCAAGATGCCGTTGGTGGGGATGGAGAGGAGCGCCGGACGAGAGTGTTCGAGCAGGGGCTTGATCAGCTCGAACAAGTCCGCGCGCAGGAACGGCTCCCCGCCGGAAAGCGTGAGTTGGATGAGTGGCGGCAGGGTGCGGCTGATCTTGTCGGTCTCCTCGGGCGTGAGTTCGGTTTCCGGCCGGACCGCGTCCAGCTCGCGCCAGTAGAAGCACATTTCGCACCGGGCATTGCACCGCGCCGTGACAAAATAGATCAGGTATGACGGCTGCGCGGGCTTAAGCCAGCTTGAAAGCAGACGGCTGGCGAGCGCGAGCGATTCTCTCAAGGCTGCGATTCCTCCGCCCCGTTCACCGTTAACCGTTCACCATTCACCGTATTCACTGCACCGGCATCTTGAATTCCGGGCCCAGGCTCGGAATCTTGATCTCGCCGAAGCGGCTCTCGTAATGGGCGAGGTTTTCGGACAGGGCCTTGTGCAGCCTCTTCACCTGCTCCGGCGCCATGATGATGCGGCTGCGCACTTTCGCCACGGGTTGTCCCGGGTTCATGAACACGAAATCGAGGATGAACTCGCTGCTCGAATGCTGGACAATGGCGAGGTTGACATAGACCCCCTGCGCGGTCTGCTCGTCAAGCTGAATCTGGAGCGACACCTGTTTGGTTTCTTCCTTCATTTTTCGGTCTCCTTTCCCAACTCATTTTACTTGCTGCTTCGCCACCATGCAATCCAGCGGCTGGCTGACTGTCTAACACTGTTCAATTCTTCAATTGTTTGATTTTCCCAAGGGGTGCGTTCCGCTCGCAAAACCCCCGGACCAAATCTCGCCATCTGGTATTCTGGTACCAGAAT
>CAIUDS010000806.1 GCA_903897985.1 uncultured delta proteobacterium | reverse complement strand
GTTACGGGTTCGGCGTTTCAAGCCGCGTCTCTCCAGCTCCCAATCTTAAAGCGTGACGGAGGAGGATGAAATTTGAGATTCAGCGCGAAGCGCTGACGCACCACAGGGGACACATCCTCCTTCGCCCAGGCTACGGAGGACAGGCTGACCCCTGACCACCGGCCACTTCTTCCGCACTGAACACCGGCCACTGATCCCTGACCCCTGCTCCGGACTTGACAGCATCTTTAATATGTGCTCCAATATCCGCGCAGTTAAAAGGGCCGGTTGTAACCGACAAATTTGCAAGGATTCCGAACGATGGGGCGGAACCAAAAGAGCCGGAAAAGACAAGTAAAAGGGCGCAGGTCTGGTCTTGGTTGGATGACTGGGACCTGGGAAAAAAGCTCAATGCCCTTAAGTTTAAAATTTAGACCTGACCCTGCGGGTTCAGACCCCGCAGGTTCAATGGGCAGGAAAAAGGCTTTCGGGTTGTTTCTGGCGGTTGTGCTGTTAAGCATCCTGGTCCAGTATGGCGGATATTTCAAGCCGGGACAAAGTCTGGTCCTGTCAATTTTTTGGGATCCGACGCCCAGGATTGGTCTTTATGCCTGGCTGGTTGACAGCACCCGTCAGTTGCGCCTGGGGCATTTTCCGCTCTGGTGCAATCTGGAAGGCGCGGGCATGCCGCTCTTGGCCAATTACCAGACCGCGCCCCTGAATCCCTTCAATATGGTATTCGAGATTTTCCCCTCCTTGCGGTTGCTCGATTACCTATTGATGCTGAAGCTGATCCTGCTGGCAATTTTCACCTATGGCTGCGCCCGAGAATTCGGGCGGTCCGAGCTTTCCGCCGCGGTCAGTTCCTTGGCCATCTGCTTTTGCGGATTCCTCGGCGCCAACATCAACCATATCAACCTCAATGTTGACCTCTGGCTTCCGCTCGGGCTGCTCCTGGCGGAAAGGGTGTTCAAGTACGGAGCAACTCTGGCTAGGTTCACCGGCCTGGCCGCGGTCAGCGCCCTGGCGCTGCTGGCCGGGAATTCGCAGGCCGCATTTTATTTCCTGCTCTTCCTCATGGTCTTCGCCTTGATCCGAGGGGGCTGGCCGGCCCGGGGAAAGGTTTTCCTGATTCTTCTCGGCTTGGGCTTGGGATTCGCCTTAAGCGCCATTATGCTCTTCAGCTTCCTTGAGTACCTGGGCTTCAGTTGGAACTATCACGAACGCGCCATTTATTCGATGGCTTTTTTCCGTTCCCAGGACCTTTTTCCGGTCCGCGGATGCTTCAAGCTTTTTTTCCCCTGGCTGTTCGGGCCGCCCAAAACCATGTGGGACATCGGGAGCTCTCCCGGATATATCGGATTGATTACCCTGTTCCTGGCCGGCTTAACCCTGCCCGGGCTCAAGCGTCTCGGGAAAAGCGGCCTGTTCTTCTGGATCTATGCCTTGCTGGCCTGGGGATTGATCTATGACCTGCCGCCTTTCTCCTTGCTGGGGCACCTCCCGATCCTGGATCGGATCCGCAACCCTCGCCATGCTTATTTCAACGCCTGTTTCTGTCTCGCCATGCTTTCCGGACTGGGTTTGGATCGCCTGTCCCTTCGTTCCGTTTCCCGGTCAAGTTATGGAATCGTGTCCGGCATGGTCCTGATGATCGCGCTCCTGTCTCTGGCTTTTGCCTTCAGCTTTCCAACCCATGCCCCAGGCACGACCGTATGGAGCGCCGGGGCGGTTCCCCTGGTTCTGCTGCTGGCCGCGGAACTGGCCGGCCTGGCCGGAATGATCCTCCAGCGGAATCGGATCTCGTCGTTCTTGATCGCCCTCCTGGCTTGGGCCAATCTGATTTATCTGGGCGTGGAACTCAAAGCGACCAATATCGTTGACCCGGACATTTTTAGATACCGGAACCAGAAAGTCCTCGATATTTACCGGCCCATTTTGCGGGATAAAAATCCGGGTCGCATGGTGGCGCTTTCCGGGGCCTTGAAGCCGAATTTGAATGTGCTGTTCGGGATCAATGATTTTCGCGGGAGCGTTGATGGGATGTATCCGGCCGGCTATGTCCAAACCCTGGCTGCTATTTACGGCTATCCCATGGATGAAATGGCTGAAAAATATATCCAGCGGGGATGGTGGTTCAACCTTATGGAGGGAGAACTCCGGCATGAATGGATGGATCCGGCTGGCGTGAAATATGTGATCAGCTGGGACCCGCTGAAGATCCCGGGTCTGAAGTATCTCGGGAGCGTCCAAGACTATTATTGCTACCAAAATCCCGCGGCCTGGCCCAGGACCTGGCTCAGATCCGCTTCGGGCGGGATTGATTTCAAGGACACGCTCGTAACTGAATATCACCCGGATCAGCTCACGATCATTGCCCGCGGCGACGGCGCCTCGGATCTGGTCCTGGCGGATCAATACGCGCCGGGATGGAGGGCGCGGCTGGAGCCGCAAAAGGTGGAGGCAAGGATTATGAGCGAGGGCGGCTTGTTCAGAAGAATTGCGCTGCCCAAAGGCCAGTCGGAGGCAAAATTTTGGTATCAGCCCTGGGGATTCCGGATTGGGTTATATTCCAGTCTGGCGGGACTGGCCGGGTTGATTCTTGCGGCAGGATTTATCCTCTTGAACAGGGTAAAAATGGTCAAAACTCAATGGCATAATTTTGTGGTCAGGTCTAAACTTTAACAGGGTGTTGAAAATCTCGTATGGCTACGGTCATTCCCGCGAACGCGGGAATCCAGGTTATTGATAATACTGGATTCCCGGTCAAGC
>CAIUDS010000805.1 GCA_903897985.1 uncultured delta proteobacterium | reverse complement strand
CTCGAGCATTGACCTGACCGGCTGGGGCGAGCCGCTTCTGCATCCGGAGTTCGGTTTGATCCTGAAAAGGATCCGGCAGAATTTTTCCGGCTCGCTCAGCTTTACCACCAACGGCCTGCTGCTGGACAAGCTCAAGATCGAGCAGGCGCTCGAGTACGGGGTGGACATCGTTTGCTTTTCCGCGGACGCGGGGGGGGAAGCCGCTTACCGGCAGGCGCGGGGAAAGCATTGGGAGGAACTGGAGCAGGCGATCACGCGCCTGGCGGTCCGGCGCAAGCTGCGCGGGAGCAGGAAGCCGCAAATTTACGCCAGCTTTTTGCTCGGCCGCAGCCGGCTCCCCGAGTTGTTCGCCTTTGCCGCGGCCATGAAGGAACTGGGCGTTGACGGGATCATCCTCCAGCAAATGACCGGCGTGTTCGCGCTCGAGGACCTGAAAGAGGTGACCTATTCCGGATATTACGGCACGGAGTTCAACGAGGCCGAACTGTGGGACCGGGTGGCCGAACTCGCCAAGAGGCTGCACGGACGGCTGGACCTGATCCCGCCCGAGCGTATTTCTTCCGAACTTCAAGGCGGGTGCGGCGCGTTCGCGCCCGGGCATCTTTTCATCAAGGCCATCGGCGAGGCCACCCCCTGCTGCGCGCTCGGATACCCGGTGCTCTTCATCAACCGCAAAAAGGAACTGCGCCGGCCGGCCCTGGCGGTGTTCGGAAATATCCTCGATCATAGTCTCCGGCAAATCTGGGAAAGCCCGGCCGCGCAGGCCTTCCGCGCGGAGATGCAAAGCCGGGGCGGGACCGAGGCTTGCGGCGACTGCATCGGCCTGTATTTAAGGAGAGCCGAGTGAGGATATTGCTCATATATCCGGACATTCACACCATCCAGTTTTATCATTTCCAGCACGGCCTCGCCTGGATCAGCGCCACGCTCAAGCAGGGCGGCCACCAGGTGGAGTTGCTTTACCTCAACCAGGAGTTGTCCCCCGAGTTGGCGCTCGAAAAGGTCCGGTCGGCAAAACCAGACCTGATCGGTTTCTCTTCCACCACCCTCCAGTACCAGTTTGCCCTTCGCTACGCCCGGGCGCTCAAGCAGACCATGAAAGCGCTGCTGGTGATCGGCGGCATCCACGCCACCATCGCCCCGGAGGCGGTCATGCAGGACCGGGTCTTCGATTTCCTCATCCGAGGCGAAGGTGAATACCCGATGCTCGAACTCGCGGATGCGCTCGAGCAGGGAAAGGACTGGCGCGGAATCCAGAACCTCTGGTGGCGGGAGGGCGAAGCGATCAAATCCAATCCGCTCCGCCCGCCGGTGGACCTGGACCGGCTGCCGTTTCCGGACCGCGGGCTTTTTGACGAGGACCGCATCCTGGCCGAGAACTATCAACAGCTCCCGGTAATGACGAGCCGGGGCTGTTTGTTCTCGTGCAGCTATTGCTGCAACAGTGCCTTGAAGGAGCTGGCCGGCGGAGAAAAGAAATGGCACCGGCGCCGGTCGGTGGAAAAGGTGATCGAGGAGTTGGAACTCGCGCATGAGCGGAGGCCCGGGCTCAAGAGCGTTATTTTTGTGGATGAGGTCTTCACCACTGACCGGAAATGGGAGCGGGAATTCTGCGAACAATACCGGGAGCGGTTTAAAACACCTTTCCAGATTTATGTCCGGGTCGGGACGGCGGATTTCGAGAGCTTAAAAAGGCTGCGCGAGAGCGGGCTTTATTCGATCCAGGTGGGGGTCGAGTCCGGAGATGAGCGCATCCGCAGGGAAGTCCTCAACCGCAAAATGAGCGACGAAAAAATTCTCGAGCTTTTCCACTGGGCCGACCAACTCGGGATCGAGACCTGGAGCTTCAATATGGTGGGGATGCCGGGAGAAACGGAGCAGACGATCAGGAAAACGATCAAACTGAATGAAAAGCTGTTCCCCAACCATTTGCACCTGGCATTTTATCAGCCTTTTCCCGGCACGCCTCTTTATGAGCGCTGCCGAGCCGAGGGCCTGATGACCGAAGTTGAACCCACTTCCATTTATCTCAAGCAGCCGAAACTGAACCTCCCGGGAATCTCGCAGGAGCGCCTGAAAGAAGTTTACGATGAGTTCCTGTCCCTCGGCTGGCTCTGGGAGGCGCAGAAAGGGAAACAGGGATACCTGGACCTCTCCGGGATTTTTGACCGGGCCAAAATCTCGGCCGGGGGCGAGAAGTTCGTGATGCTCTGGCTGGTTCGGGTGAAGGGCGAGGACCGTTTAAGCATCCTGATCCACCCGCCCAGCGCGGTGAGCTGGAAAGTGAAATTGAAAAAGGGCGCTCGGCTTAGGTTCGGCGCGAGCTTTTCGCCGGATGTCTGGGACCAGCCCGGCGGGGGATGCGACTACCTGGTCAAGGTCAAAACCCGGTTCGGCCGGGAGCAAACGGTTTTTGAAAAATACCTGGACCCCAAACATAATTTGGCGGAGCGGCGCTGGAACGATTTCGAGGTTGACCTTTCCGGTTATGGCGGGAAAATGGTGGAGTTGAAGTTGGAGACAAAAACCCGGAACGGGAACGATTATTGCGCGGCGTTCTGGTCGAGGCCGCACTTGGTGGAGGGAGGGCCGGAGCATGGAGCTTCTGGATAAGCTCAGGTTTTTCAAGCGGCTGATGGACGACCCGGAACTGGACCGGCTCTACCGGCAGGTGAAGGAGCGCCAACAGACCCCGGAAATTATTGAGCTGGAGAATGCGCTGATCCGCTGGGCCGGGTTTTTTCATCAGCACTCGCTTGAGCGCGGGATGCAGGCGGGCATGAAGGTCGGGAAGAACCCGCGGGTGGAGCCGCTGGTGGTTTTTACCGGGTTTGAATGGATCGAGCTCGGAGATAACTTTGTCGCGAGCGGCTTCAGCACAGTGCGGGCGGTGGACGCGCCGATCAAGATCGGGAACCAGGTCAGCCTCGGTCCCGGCGTCGCGATCATCGGCGCGAACCATGGCTTGGCTCCCGGCCTTCCGCATCAGGACCAGCCGCAACAAAGCGCGCCCATTGAAATCGGCGATGATGTCTGGATCGGCGCCGGAGCGATCGTGCTCCCCGGGGTCAGGATCGGCAAAGGCTCGATCATCGCCGCGGCAAGCGTGGTCATTGAAAATATTCCTGAAAATGTGGTCGCCGGAGGGGTGCCGGCCAGGGTTTTGAGGAACCGATGAGCAAATTCCTCGCGCCGGACCTGTTGGTTTCTCCTTTTGACAAGTATCAGCGCTACCGTCTGTTAAGCGAGGTCCTGGACCGGCTACGCCAGCCGGAGGAAAAATTTGAAATCCTTGAGGCCGGCGGGTTCCACGGGCTGTCGCGCAAATTCCTGGATTGTGACCTGGTGGTGGTAGCGGACCTGTTCTGCGGCGGCGACAGCCTCGATCTTCTGGGCAACGCCGAAGTCCTGCCTTTTCCCGACCGGTCGTTCCCGGTGGTCATGGCCACGGATTTCCTCGAACATGTTCAGCCCGAACGAAGGGCCGCGGCGCTCTCGGAACTGGCCCGGACCAGTTCCGAGCTGGTGTTGATCTCAGCGCCCTTTCAATACGCGCTGGCCCGCGAGGCCGAGCAGATGGTTTTCGATTTCATCCAGGAATGGCTCGGGTACGAGCACAAGTTTTTAAAAGAGCACCTGCAGTTGGCCGCGCCGGACCTGGCTCAGACCGAATCCGAGCTGGTCAAGGCCGGCTTTGACACCGTGATCCTGCCCAACGGCCAAATCGAGCGCTGGCTGCTGATGATGCTGGCGTATTATTTTTTCGAGGCCGGGCCCTCGGGCATGGAGGTGCGGAAAGAATTGAGCCGGTTTTATAATCAGCACTATTTCTGGGAGGACCTGGCCGAGCCGGCTTACCGGCACCTGATCGTTGCGAGCCGGACCCGGCTGCGCGAGAAACCCGACGCGCTCAACGACCTGATCGCCAGGAAACGGGTTGGCGTGGAACCTGATTATGAGCGATTCCGACTCTGGCTCGAATTGTTCAAAACCGGCGAGTTGAGCCGGGCCAAGGCAAAAATCCTGGACCTGGAGAGCGAATTGAAGGACAAGGACCAGGCGCTCGAGCATCTCCGGGCCTATGTGCTCGAACTTGAGGATTTCCATCGCAAGGTCAAAGACTCGGTCTTATATCGAGCCTATGCAAAAATTTTCAAGGGCAAATAATGCGCATCCTGCTGGTCGGCCATTACTATCTCCCCTGGCACCAGGCCGGGACCGAACTCTATACCCGGGCCCTGGCCCGCAAATTCCGGCAAGAAGGCCACCAAGTCCTGGTTTTCGCGAGCGAGGATCAGGCGCAGGCGGGATTTGCCCTTAAGACCGACGAATACGAAGGGATAAAAATTTTCCGGCTTTACCATTCCGAGCCGTTCAGTTTCAAGTCGAGCTATGTCCGGCGGGAATTCGACCAGGTCTTCGGCCGATTCCTCGATCAGGAAAAACCGGACATCGTTCACTTCCAGCACCTGCTCCGGCTCTCGCTCGGCTTTGTGGAAGAGGCGCGCCAGCGGGGCATCCCCGCGCTGATGACCCTGGCGGATTACTGGATGCTCTGCCCGGCCATCATCATGCTCAAGCCGGAGCATATGTGCTGCCCTGGGCCGCAACTGGGGAAAGCCTGCGCCAACTGCCCCTACGCGATGTCCGCTTTTTATCCGGCCGAGGCCTCGGGGAGACAATCCGCATCGCAAATGCTCCTGGAGCGGACCCTGGCCCTTGCCCACCGGTTCAAGCGCCGGTTGCCGCCCGCGTGGGTGAACTGGCTGCGGGAACGGGCCGGCAAGGATGAGGAGGCCGCGGAACGCATGATGATGCTGCGGGAACGCTGGAAGGAAATGCGGGACGCGGTGGACAAGCTTTCTCTGCTGATCGCTCCCAGCCGGTTTCTGCTCGAACTCATGGTCAAGTGCCAGATGGTCTCCCCGGAAAAAATCGTCTATTCCGACTACGGCTTTGAAACCGAAAAATTCGCCAAGCTCGAGAAGGGCGGGGGCGCCGGTGTAGCAGCCGGCGATTCAACTTTCACCCTCGGATTTATCGGCACCCTGGTCCGGCACAAGGGCCTTGAGGTCTTGATCCGGGCTATTAAGTTGATCCCCGAGCAGAACCTGGATCTGAAAATTTACGGGGAGGAAAAAGATTTTCCCGGCTATGTGCATGAGCTCAAGAAACTGGCGGGAAAGGACCGCAGAATCAGATGGATGGGCCGGGTGGACAACGACCGCATCCCGGAAATGCTCGAGGGCATCGCCCTTTTGATCGTACCCAGCCTCTGGTATGAAAATTCCCCGCTCACCATTCATGAAGCCTTTCTCGCCAGTGTCCCGGTCCTCGCCAGCAACCTCGGCGGTATGGCCGAACTGGTCGCGACCGGAGGCGGCCTTACTTTCCAGCCGGGCGACCCCGCGGATTTGGCCAAAAAAATCCAGGATCTGCGCTCCGATCCTCAGAAATTGTCCGCCCTCAAATCCTTCATCCCCCGCGTCAAATCCATTAACGAGAATTACCGGGAGCTTTTCGAAATCTATCAAAAGCTCGCCGGCAATAAGCATAAATAGTTTCTTTTGCTCTTTAGATCCCGGCGATTGCTCTTGTAAAAAAAATCTGATATATTTAAATTAATGCCGGAGCGATTGGGAGAGCTGTTAATCAAGAAGGGCAAGCTGACCCAGACCCAGTTGGATCAGACCGTGCAGTGCCAGATTTTATTCGCGGGCAAGATGGGCACGGTGCTGCTGGAATTGGGCTATATCGGCGAGAAAGACCTGGCCGAGGTTTTGAAGGAGCGCTACCAGGTTGAAGCGGTGACGCTGGACCAGCTCAAGGAGATCGCGGAGGATGTGATCAAGAGCATTCCGCGCGAGCTGGTGCTCAAATACGACCTGATCCCGATTCGGAAGCTGGCCAAGCGGGTATATTTGGGCATGCTCAACCCGGATGATGCCGAGGCGGTGGCGGAGGTTGAGAAAGCCACCGGGATGAAAGCGGTCAAGTGCGTGATCCTGGAGGTCTATCTGCGCTGGGCGATGGAGCGATACTACGGGATCAAGCGCGAGGTCCGGTTCATCCAATTGGAGCGGAACCTGGACCTGATGCGCGAGCTATATCCCTATACCGCGCTGGTCTATGGGGAGCCGGGTGAGAGCCTCTGGCGCGGGAGCCCGCCCCTGAGCGAGATCAACGCCCCCGCGGCGGTGGAGGTCCAGCCGGCCGCGGCGGCGGGGGATGTCGCCAAGAATCTGGATGACTTCTGGGATCAGGTGGGCAAGACCGGCCATCCGCGGATGCTCCTGCCCAAGGTCAAGGAAGAGTTGCGCAAGGCGCGGAGCCGGGAAGAAGTGGCAAGACTGGTCATGGAATTTGGGCAAAAGATTTTTCCGCGCGTGGCGCTTTTTTATGTCAAGACCGGCGTGGCCTTCGGGTGGCAGGGCCGGGGCGAGGGAATTGATGACAAACGCATGGCCAGCCTGATGATCCCGCTCGAGCTTGACAGCATCATCAAAACCGTTTACGAATCCCGCTCATCCTTCCGGGGCGCCCTGCCTTCCAGTCCGATCAACCACCGAATCCTGCTCGGGATCGGCGGAATCATTCCTTCCCAGGCGCTCCTGATGCCGATCCTGGTGTTCGGCAAAGTGGTCATGATTTTATACGCGGATTCGGGCCGGATGGTGGCGGAGCGGGAGCCGGATCTGGCGAGCCTGCAGGAGGTTTTGGGGGAAGCGCAGAACGCCCTGCAAGGTATTGTGCGGGAGAGCAAAAAGGATGAAGCTCAGTAATTCGATATATCCTCCCAAGGGATTCTTGTTCGCCGGGATCAGAGCCGGCATCAAAAAAGCCGACCAACCCGACCTGGGACTGATTGTCTCGGAGAACCAGGCCGACGCGGCCGCGCTTTTCACCACCAATCGGTTCCAGGCCGCGCCGGTGCTGATCTCGCGCAAACGGATCGCCAAGGGCAAGGCCAAGGCCGTCCTGGTCAATTCCGGCAACGCCAATTGCGGCCTGGGCGCAGCCGGCCTCGAGTCCGCCCGCAAGACCGGCAAGGCCGTGAGCAAGGAACTCGGGGTCAGCGAATCCGCGATCCTGCTCGCCTCCACCGGCGTGATCGGAGAGCCGTTCCCGGCTGATAAAATTTGCGCCGCGATCCCCGCCCTGGTCAAGAGCCTGAACCCGTTCGGGTACCAGGATTTCACCCGCGCCATCATGACCACCGACACCCGCGAAAAAATATCCTTCCGCGCCCTCAAGGTGAGCGGACGGCAGGTTCGGATCCTGGGCATGGCCAAGGGCGCCGGCATGATCCAGCCCCAAATGGCCACCATGCTCGGGTTTGTCCTCACCGACGCCCAGCTCAAACCCAAAGTCCTCGACCGCATTTTGCGCGAAGTCGTCCCGGATACTTTCAACCGTATCACCATTGACGGCGACACCTCCACCAATGACACGCTTCTGGTCCTGGCCAGCGGAGCCAGCCGCGCGCAAGTGGCGCCGGATCGGCCCGGGTTCGACTCGTTCCGGAAAGCGTTTCATGAAGTCTGCCTGGAGCTGGCCACCATGATGGTGGCGGATGGGGAGGGCGCGAGCCGCTGGTATTATGTGAAGGTGGAGGGCGCGAAGAAACCGGGCGACGCGGAAAAGATCGCGCGCCGGATCGCCAATTCGCCCCTGGTTAAAACCGCGATCAGCGCTTCCGATCCGAACTGGGGCCGGATCATCGCGGCCGCGGGGATCGCCGGCGTCAAGTTTGACCCGCGCAAGGCCGCGCTTTTCCTGCAAAGCGCCGACCGCGTTGAAAAGCTCGAGATTCTAAAAGCCGGCGCCCGCAGCCCAAGCTATCGCGGGCTCGAGTCGGAAAAACGCGCGGCCCGGATCTTGGGGCAGAGCGGGTTCCGGATTCTGTTCTCGCTCGGGCCGGGTCGGGAAAGTTTCGAAATGATCACCTGCGATTTCACGCAGGAATATGTCCGGATCAACGCCGAATACCGGAGTTGACCGGGCGGCTTATTTTTGGATCCGGAAATTACGGGCGACGATTCCGTTTTGGGGATGACAGCCGTGCGGGAACTGCGCGCAAATATCAGTGGCCGAAGCGTCCAGCAATTCCACGATTTGAAAAGTGATGGTGACCCCGGAGTCCGGGATATGCTTGAGAATCCTGAACTTGAGCCGGGCCAGGTTGATCCTGCCGTCGGCGCTGGAAGTCCCGGTGGCCGAGATATAAAAGTAACCCGCGGTGGCGCCGTTGACGACACTGGGAGGAGCGCTGAAACCGTTGGCCGGATCATATTGCGCCGGAAATCTCTGTTCGAGAGTGGGGTCGCTGCCGGAGATTTGGGTTAGCTGGAGCCGGTCCGGGTAATCGAGGATGAGGAGGAATTCATACGACTTCACGGCTTTGTCGGCCAGGTTGGCGTTGATGGGCAGGATAAAGCCGTCATCCGGATCAAACCCCGCGGCGCTCCCGATCCCGAGTTCGGTGGGGTTGTCCACCCCGGCGTAGATTGGATAGGAGCGGATCACCGGCGCGGAGTTATATCCCTGGACCACCAGGGTCGAGCCGCGCATGACCGCGGGATACCCGGGCCCCAGCACCACCTGCGGGTCCGTGTCCGTAAGCTCGATGGTGATTTCGGCGGCCTGATTGTCGGCGCATCCGAAATTCAACCCTGCTAACGACAGCAACAGCAACGCCGCCGCGGCCAGAAGCCCGCGAGCGTTCATGGGTTTGCCGGACCCCCTATTCCTTGACCAGCCAGATTTTAAGATTTGCTTCAAGGTCGTGCTCCAGGTGGATGGGGATGGTATAAACCCCCAAGGCTTTAAGCGGTTCCGCCAGTTTGATCGCTCGTTTGTCTATCGTCAGCTTTTCCTTCTTCAGGGCCTGCGCGATGTCCATCGTGGTGACCGATCCGAACAGCCGGTCCGATTCGCCGACTTTGCACGCGATGGTGACCGACAACTGCTCGATCTGGCTCTTCAGGGCCTGCGCGTTCTGTTTGCGCACATTCTCGCGCGCCTGGATCAGTTTGCGCTGGTGCGCAAGCTGTTCCAGGTTCTTGCTCGTCGCCGAGATCGCGAATTTTTTGGGGATCAGGAAATTCCGGGCGAACCCGTCCTTTACCTCCATGGTGTCCCCGGCCTTGCCCAATTTCTCAACATCGCTCGTCAATATTATTTTCATGTTCGCTCCCTCAAAAGCTATTGCAATGGTTCCCGGCCGGATCAAATATGGGGCGGCCCATAAGGAAGCAACGCCACGATCCGGGCCAGCTTAAGCGCCATCGCCAGCTTGCGCTGGTGCGAGGCGCAGGTGCCGGTCATTCGGCGGGGAAGGATTTTGCCGTGCTCGCTGATGTAATAGACCAACACCCGAACATCCTTATAGTCAATTTCAAGTTTTTCCTGACAAAACCGGCATACCTTGCGCTTTGGATATGACCGCTTTCTGTCCTGACCCTCGCTACCCGAATTAGCCATTTTTTCCCTCCTCGGTTTCTTGCTTGTCCGCAGCCGGCGCAACCGGAGCCGCCGGAACGGCAACCGCTTCCGCCGGAGCTGTAACCGCTTCCGCCGGAGCTGTAACCGCTTCCGCCGGGGCTGCAACCGCTTCCGCCGGGGCTGCAACCGCTTCCGCCGGGGCTGCAACCGCTTCCGCCGGGGCCGCTTCCACCGCCGGAGCCGCTTCCGCCGGGACCTCGGTTCCAGCCGCGCCCTCCGCGGCCTTCTCCGCTCCGGCTTCCGCGCTCACAACCTTATCCGCCACCTTGGGCCGGTACATCTCTTCGCGCGAAAGCTTCCGCTGCCGCGACGGCTCCACCGTCTCCAGGCCCTCGCCCTCTTCCCGCACCTTCAACTCCGGCACATTCTGCTCGCGCCAGACCGGCTCGGCCAACTCCACCTTCTCCACGGTATCCGAAATCCGGACGGTCTGGAACCGGACTACATCGTCAATCAGCTTCATGTAGCCTTCCATCTCGTTAATGCCTTGGAAGTTGCCGGAATATACCAGCAAAAAATAGTAGCCGTAGAAAAACTTTTCGCCGCGGAGCCGGATCGGGTAAGCCAGTTTCCGCACTCCCCAATCCACTACCTCCAGCACCTGGCCCTGGTTGCGCTCGACCCTTTCCTTCAGGCGGGCGACCAAATCCTTGATCTGGGTCTGGTCAAATTCCGGGCGGGCAATCACGACAGTCTCATACTTGCGCGTCTTCAAATTCTTACCTCCCCATGGGTTAATAGCCCCGGGGCAATGCCCGGGACAGAGAGCAAGATGATAATAATCAAAAAAACCTTAAAAGCAAGCCCGTTCAACTTCGTGCGAGCATTCGAGCTGCGCGGTACGGGCTTTCCGGCGGAAAGCCCTTTCGCGACTGCTCGGACATCATGCTCGCGCTTCCCTCGCTCATCCCGCATTTTTTGCTTGACATTGCTTCGAGATTCCCGCATAATCCCTTCCAGCAGTTAATTTAAAAAGCAGTAAATTTGATGCCCTAAAAAAGGCAGGGAAACGGGAGGAAAAGGAGGAGATCGGTGGCGATCAAGGCTCTCAATTCAAAAATTATAGGAAATGTCTCATGTCTGGGTTTGACCCCGATGGGCTCAGAGAGTGGCGCATTGAAAGGCTCGGATTTCTCAGCCCAAACCAAGCCCGAGAAAGCCTGACCGTCTAACACTTTTTTTTCCCCTTATCTGCGCGGGCAATCCAAGCAAAATTTCTCAGTTCCGGCTCCGGAAGATGAGCGCGCACCCATGCCAAATCAATCATAACTTCCT
>CAIUDS010000804.1 GCA_903897985.1 uncultured delta proteobacterium | reverse complement strand
GGTGGCGTTCTCCAGGCTCTGTCCGGCCCGGACCGAAATCCGGACCATGGGCTCGCCGACAGTGGTCAAATCAACTTTCAGATCGGCTCCTTAATTCGTTTTTACCGCATCCGCCTTCGCCGAGGCTACGGCGGACATGAAGGCGCAAAGGTCTTGGGTGTTTTTTACTATTTACAATTTATAATTTACAATTCTTGACCGCCTCCACATATCGCTTCGCCGCATCCTCGATCTTTTTCCAGTCCCCATTTTGCATCCACTCCTTCTTGAACAATTCCCCGCCCACTCCGAGCGCGCTCGCCCCGGCCCGGAAATATTCCGGCACGCTTTCAATCGTGATCCCGCCGGTGGGCATGAGCTTGATGTCCGGGAAGGGGCCTTTCAAACTCTTGAGATAAGCGGGACCGAGGACTGAAGCGGGGAAAACCTTAACCATTTCCGCGCCGGCCAAATGCGCGGCCAGGATTTCGCTGGGGGTCAGGGCGCCGGGGAAAATGGGCACGGACTTCTTGCGGCAGAACTCGATCACCTCCGTCACCAGCGCGGGCGTGACGATGAACTCCGCTCCGGCGAGGACGGCTTTCTTGGCGTTCTCAACGGTTAGCACCGTGCCCGCGCCGAGTTTTATTTTGCCGGCGTAGCGGGCTTTGATCAGCTTGAGCTGGTCAAAGGCCTCTTCGCGGTTGAGCGTGATCTCGAGCGTGCGCAGTCCCCCCTCGAGCGCGGCTGCCACCGCGCCCTCCACCGCCAAGGTGTCCGCGCCGCGGATAATGCCGATGATCGGGATCTGGCTCAAGTATTTCATCTTCGGCTTTTCATTCTACCAACTTGAAACTTGCTAATCAAGCCATCGCTTCACCATACCCGCCCCCGGTTTTTTTGTGCGCAAGTGCGCACGAAAAACTTGGGGTGGGCAAGGGTTTCCTTACTCTTGACAGCTATCTTTTCTGAATCTAAACTAACCCCTGCAAACTCCTCATAAGCAAAGGCATCTGCGAAAAATTCCGGCATTTTTATGACTCGGCCTCCCGGCTGCGGAGAAGTCCCGGAGGCTCTGAAGGAGGTTTTTGATGGCGAAGATGGTGAAGGCCGCGGTGATGTTGGCGCCGGGGAAAATGGAAGTGCAGAAGTTCCCTTATCCTCAGCCCAAGCCGGGCGCGATGGTGATCAAGATGGAGATGAGCGGCATCTGCGGCACGGACAAGCACGCGTACAAGGGCGAGATGGTGCTTTACGCGGGCACCGAGGCCGAGCAGCGCGGGGTGTTCCCCTGCGTCAAGGGCCACGAGAATGTCGGGACCATCGTCGAGATGAACGGCGAATATCCCGACTATGACGGCCGGCCGCTCCAGCTCGGCGACCGCGTGACCATGTGCCCGAACATCATCTGCGGCAAATGCTACTACTGCCGCCATGTGTTCGGCTGGCCCTATTGCGCCAAGAACAAAACCTACGGCGTGTATTTCCCCTCCAACAAGTGGCCGCATGTCACGGGCGGATGGGCCGAATACATGTATATCTTCCCCGGCTCGTTCGTCTATAAGGTCCCGCCGGACATGCCGCTCGACATCGCGGTCAACATCGAGCTGATGGTGGTGACGAACAATGTAGATCGGGCAAAAGGATATATGGAGTTCGCCTCGCGCGGCTTCGGCTTGATGGACACCGTGCTGATCCAGGGCGTGGGCGCCATGGGCATCGCCCACCTGATCAAGGCGCGCGTGCTCGGGGCCGGAGACATCATCGCGCTCGACACCTCGGACTACCGCCTCAAGCTGTCCAAGGAGTTCGGCGCGGACTATACCCTAAATGTCAAGAAGACCACCTTCAAGGAGCGGCTGCAATTCGTGCGCGAGCTGACCGAGGGGCGCGGCGCGGACATGGTGATCGAAACCACCGGGCTGGCCACCGTGGTGCCCGAGGGCTTGGACCTGCTCCGCCGCGGCGGGACCTATCTCGAGGCCGGAAACTTCGTGGACTCCGGGACCACCACCATCAATGTCCACCGTCACCTCGCCGCGAAAAATGTGCTCCTGCTCGGAAACACCAACCACCCCAACTCCGAATACTACCGCACCATCAAAATGATGCAGCGATACCGCAAGGACTTCCCCTGGCAAAAATTCACCACCCACAAGTTCCCGCTGGACAAGGCCCAGGAGGCGCTGGAATTTTCGCTCGGAGAAAAAGCGCTCAAGGTCGTGTTCGATATGACCGGGAAGACCAAATGAAAATCGGCTGCAATACCGTCGCGTTCCGCAAATCGAGTTTCGACTTTGCCTTGGAACGAATCAAGAAAGCGGGATACGCGTATCTCGAGGTCGAGGCCAACATGAGCTGGTGCGACCATGTCCGAACTAACGAGCATGACCCCATAAAGTTCGCGGATAAAGTGGAAGCCTTCGGCTTCAAGGGCGTCACCTGCATCGGCTCGCACCGCGAGTTGATCTCCGAGCCGACCGCGGAAGAGGACCTGAGACATTCTTTAGAGTTTTGCGCTGCGGCAAAAGTGCCGGTGGCCGCGACCGGCGAGGGCCGGATGGCCGAGGGCATGAGCATTGAGCAGGCCCTGGAAATCCTTAAGCCCAAGCTCACGCGGCTGGCAGCGGT
>CAIUDS010000803.1 GCA_903897985.1 uncultured delta proteobacterium | reverse complement strand
GCGCGGGGAAGAACGGGTTGCTCACCACGGCCAGGTTCCGGGCCCAGAACGGCGCGCAGATCAAGAGGAAGCCGAGCGCGGCGATAAAGGAATTTTTGAGGAAATTCTTCCGGTCGGACTTGATTAAGAGATAAGCCAGCCAGAGGGACTGGGGCAGGAGCAGGTAGAGATATAGGTTCAGTTTGACCGAACAGCCCAGGCCCGCGGCCAGGCCGAACAGGAAAGACCGATGCGGCTCGCCCAGGTCGTCCCGGACCAGCAGATACACTCCGGCCAGGATGAAAAACGCGGCCGCCAGGTCGTTGGTCACCAGGTGGCCTAAATAGGGAAAGATGGGAAGGGAGAGCAGGATGATGGTGGACAGGATTTTCTTGTCGGTTCCAAAAAGCAACGCGAACAGTTCGCGGCCGAGCAGGATGATGGCGAGCCAGAATAAAAAGTTGAGCAGTTGGGCCGAGACCGGACCGGTCCCGGCCAGGCCGGCCAGATAAAGCATTTCCGCGATCTGCGGGAAATGGGAGTAGCTGATGGATGGGATGGGCGCGACCGAGTTGCGGAGCAGATATTGCCGGGGCAGCGCGAAGTGATAGGAAAGGGCGTCGTAAAAGGTTGTGGGATGGACCAGAACCATCAGCAAGGCGATGCCGAAGCAAACTATGATCCCGGCTTCCAGCCCGGACGCGCGGTTGATTTTCGCCAAAGAAAACGGCTTGACCAAAGCGAGATAAATCCCGGGTATGGCCAAAAGCAGAATAATCGCCCGGATCAGATTGGGATAAAGCCCATGAAGCTCGCCCAGCAAAAAGATGACCAGGCCCAGCAGGCCCAGGCCGGTGCCCAGACAGAATCCAGAAGGCAGGCGGAGTTTAAGACCTTTTTCCAGAATTAAAAATGAAATCCCCAAGCCGGAGAGCGCGAGCAAAAACACCCAGAAAAAATCGGGAAAATGCTTCCCGAAAAAAACCCCGAAGCCGAGAAGCGCGACGGGCAAATGGTCAAAATATCTGAACTCGCCATCCTGAATCGGCTGGCGAAGATAATATAAACCTCCCAGCGTCCACCCCAGCGCCAGCCAGATAATAATGCCCTCAAAGATTTTTCTGGTCCTATTTGTCATTTTCCTGAATCCTAATTCCCGACAATCCGGTAAAGATAGACGCCTTGGAGATCCATTCGGAGTACTGGTACCAGGCAGTTACTCTGGAAAAATTCCTGCATCCGCTTTTGTCCTTCTGGGTTAAGCTGATTCGCTGAATAAATCCGGCTCACATGCTCAAGTTCGCTTGGCTGAAAAACCAGCCAGCGGATTCCCTGGCGGTTCAGTTCCCGGCAAATTTCCCCGGCTGATTTGTTTTCATTGAAGCTCAAGATCAGTGGATTCCAGTCAATGATAGAAGTGGCAAGGGCTTTTCGCTTGAGGTAGAAAAAGTTGATCGGTCCGAGCAGGATCACCTGGTCTTCGGCGCCGGATTTAAGATTGAGCCATTCGTATGCCGGATATGAGTTGATCGTGGTAATGGCCATAGAATAGGATTGGCTCAAACGGGATAGATATTGCGAGGCACTCTCACGACGGAGCAGTATTTTCCAGCCGGTCTCTCTCGCTCCAGAGAGCAATTCTAAAATCAATCCGATCAGAATCGTCAGAGTCAACATGAATGCGGCGATTCGTTGCAACCATTTGCCTTTCTCAAAAAGGAGGGAGAATCCACCCGCAGAGAGAATTGCTAGGATGATCCAAAGTCCGAGCGAGAACCGGGCGAGACGGAAACTGAAAGCCCAGGCAAGATAAAAAATTAGGCAATAGAGAAAAACCGGGATCAATCTGCGGGTCGGTCTTTTAAGCAAGAGCAGAATCAAACCGGCGGAGAAGGCGGTTCCGAAAAATGGAACCGCTTGGGCCGGCGCGGCCCGGTAAAGCGGGGCATAAAGGGCATCGTGAGGAATTCGGAACAGTTCTTTGAGCAAGCTCCAGGAATAGTGAACCCCATATGCATCATTCCAGATCGCTTTGGTTTGCTCAGGACTTAACGGTCCTCCGAGAAGATTCACCAGTGCCGGATAGAGCGGATTACCCACGGTAATAATGTTTCGGATCCAGAGCGGCGAGCAGATGATGACAAAGCCCAGAGCCGCGATCAAGGCGTTGGCAAAAAACTTTTTCCGCTCCAGCTTGAGCAGAAGATAAGCGAGCCAGAGGGACTGGGGCAGAAGCAGATAAAGATATAAAGTTAGCTTAATGGAACAGCCCAAGCCTGCGGCCAAGCCGAAAAGAAGGCAACGGCGTTTCAATTCAATTTTTTCGTTAATCAGGAGATAGGCTCCGGTAAGGATGAAGAATGCCGCGGGGAGGTCATTGGTGATAAAATGGGTGAGATAGAAAAAGATCAGGAGCGAGAGCAAAAGGATCGTGCTCAGGAGTTTTAGCGCTGAATCAAAAAGGATTGAGAAAATTTCGCGGCTGAGCAAAATGATGGCAAGCCAGAACAGCCAATTGATCATTTGCGCTGTGATCTGTCCGGCTGTGGCAAGCCCGGCAAGATAAAGCATCTCCGCGATCTGCGGGAAATGGGAATAGGCGATTGCCGGGAAAGGCGCGATGGAATTCCGGAGCAAATACTGGCGGGGCAGGGAGAAGTGATAGGTAAGGGCATCAATAGAAATCGTCGGATGAACCAGAACCAAAATTAACGCCGTACCGAAAACCGAGACCAGAATAATCTCAAGAGCCGAGCTTGTGCCAATTGCTCTTTGCCCGCGCAATCTGGAAGCAGAAAAATACAGACCCGGCAAAGCCAGAAGCAAAACCATCAACCGGATCAAATTTGGGTAAAGCAGATGTAATGCGCCCAGAAAAAAAATCAAAAGCCCGAGCAGTCCCAGGCCAACTCCGAGCATAAACCCTGACGGGAGTCGGAGCTTGAGCCATTTTTCAAAAATCAAAAACGAAATCCCCATTCCGGAAAGCGCGATCAACAATACCCATAAAAAATCCTGAAAATTGTTTCCGAAAAAAATCACCAGCCTGAACAAAGCCAGAGGCAGATGAACAAAATACCTAAACTCCCCATCCCGGAGCGGCTGAGCCAGATACCAGACCGAGGCAAAGGTCCATAACAGAGCCGGAAAAATTACCAGCGCCTCCAGAATTTTTTTCGCCTTGGTTGTCATTAGGTTTTCCTGATCCTGAACGCGGTGAAAGCGTCAG
>CAIUDS010000802.1 GCA_903897985.1 uncultured delta proteobacterium | reverse complement strand
GTGTCCATCCCCTGGTCCTGGAGCATATAGGCTTTGAGTTTGTTCAAGAGGCCGATGCCGCGGCCTTCCTGCCGAAGGTAGACCACCACCCCGGCGCCCTCCGCCGCGATCATTTTCATGGCCTCGCGCAACTGTTCTCCGCAATCGCACCGGAGCGACCCGAAAGTATCCCCGGTCAGGCATTCCGAATGCACCCGCACTAAAATGCTGTCCTCCGGCTTGAACTCCCCCTTGACAAAGGCCAGATGGATTTCCTCGCTTACATCGCTCTTGTAAGCGATCACCTTCCATTCCCCGAATTCCCCGGTCGGGATCACGGTTTCCGCGGCCCGGTGAACCAGCCGCTCGGTCCGCATCCGGTATTTTATCAAATCCGCGATGGTGACGATCTTGAGCCCGTGCTTTTCCGCGAACACGATCAAGTCCGGCATCCGGGCCATGGTCCCGTCATCCTTCATGACCTCGCAGATCACCCCGGCCGGCCTGAGTCCAGCCAACCGGCAAAGGTCCACCGACCCTTCGGTCTGGCCGGTTCGAATCAGCACGCCGCCATCCTTGGCGCGGATCGGGAAGATGTGGCCCGGCCGGACCAGGTCATCGGGAGTGGCGTCATCCGCGATCGCGGCCGAGATGGTCCTGGCCCGGTCATAGGCGCTGATGCCGGTGGTAACCCCTTCGCGGGCTTCAATCGAAACCGTGAACGCGGTCCCGAACCGGCTTTGGTTGTCGCTGACCATGAGCGGAAGGTTCAACTGCTCCACCCAGTCCCCGGTCAAGGTCAGGCAGATCAGGCCCCGGCCGAAGCTGGCCATAAAGGCGATGGCCTCGGGCGTCACCTTTTCCGCGGCAACCATCAGATCGCCCTCGTTTTCCCGGCTTTCATCATCCACCAGGATGATCATTTTTCCCTGGCGCAGCAGCTCCAGCGCTTCCTCAATGGAGGCCAGCCGGGGATGGTCATGTTTGTGGTCATTATTCATTTTTTTATTTCCTGGGTTCCCTTGCCTTTTTTCGGAAGTAGGTGGTCCTTATATGTTTAAAATTATATTTAACGGTTTCCCATGCTTTCAAGCGGTGCGTCCGCGTGTAATCCCGCGCAAAGGCGATTAAAAAGATTATATCAAACAATGGGTTCTTCGGCAACCTGACGATCAAGGGCAGCAGCTTGAAAACCAGGCGGGAGCGGAATCCCAGGATGAAAAGCTTGTGCAGGTTTTCGATCTTTTCGGTGTCCTGGTCGCGGAACGGGCTGGAGGCAAAATAGTTCAGCCGGCCTTCCGACCTCCCTGCCGGTTTTTCCGACCGGCTTTCCTCCGGAGAGCCGGACCCCAACTTGATGCCCGGGAAAGGCTGGAACAGGCTGCTGATCACAAAATCGTTTTTGAGCCGCCGGTTGAAATCCAGGGTGGCCATGCCTTTCTCGAAGCTGTCGCCGGGATAGTTCAGCATGTTGTAGCTCTGGACGGTGATCCCGTGCTGGTGCAACAGTTCCACCCCGGCCTGGATCTGCGCGTCGCTCATCTTCCGATCGAGGATTTTTTGCCGGTCCAAAGGGTCCGCGCTTTCCAGTCCGTACCACACTGAATAGCAGCCGGCTTCTTTCAACAGCCGGGCTTTGTCGTCCGTGATCAGGTCTATCCGCGCCGTGCAAAAAAACGGGATGCCGAGCTCTTTCGCGTAGCGGGGCAGGAACTGCGCCATCCACTTCCAATCGTAGCAGAACAGGTCGTCGCTGAAGCCCACGGTGCGGCCGGGATATTTTGCCAGCACCGCCTTGATCTCTTCCATCAGGTATTCCGCGGATTTGAACCGAAGGTAGTGCTCGCAATTGGGGTAAAGCTTCCGCAAGCCCGAGTTCGCGCAATAGCTGCATGCAAACGGGCAGCCCCGCCCGGCCAGAAAAACCCGGATCGGGAAATCGTGAAAATAGCGATAATGGCGATAATAGATTTCCTTGTCCGGAAAGGCCAGCGTGTCCAGGTTCTCGACCAAAGGCCCGATCCGGTTCCGATGAATCTCTCCGTTGCGCTTGACCCAGAGATTTTCTATTCCCCTGTAATCCGCTTTGCCGTCCAGCGCGGCCATCAGCCGGGTCATGCACGACTCGGCCTCGCCTCGGCAAACCAGGTCCACCGAAGCATCCTGGATTATTTCCGGGACGAAAGTCGGGTCCACCCCGCCGAAGATGGTCAGGCAAGGGAACCGCGATTTAATCGCTTTCGCCCAGATCAGCGCTTCCTGCCGCTCAACCGAGGCCACCGAAAAACCAACCAGGTCCGGCGCGAATTTTTCTATTTCCCTAAGCGGGGTCTTTTCAAAAAACGGGATGATCAGCCGGATCTGATGCCCGTCTTTTTTCAACTCGCCGGCCAGGGCTTCCAGGCCGTGGAGTTCATACTCGTTAAGTTGGATAATTAATAATTTGGCCATGGCAATACTTCCAGATTAAAATCCTTCTTCCCGTAAGCGCTCTTTGGTGAGACCCTGCCGATCCCGGCTCAAAAACCTTTCTACATACTTGCCGATAATATCGGTTTCCAGGTTGACCGGATCCCCGATTTTCTTTTCCGCCAAAGTGGTCCGCTTGAGGGTTTCCGGGATGAGCATGAGCGAAAAGACCGGGCCCTTGACTTTATTGATGGTCAGGCTGATCCCGTCCACCGCGATGGACCCTTTTTCCACCAGATATTTTTCCAAGTCCCTCTCCGCCTCGATTTCTATTTCCAAAAACCCGGCTGGTTTCGCGAGCTTCTTGATCGAGCCGATCCCGTCAACATGGCCGAGCACGAAATGACCGCCCAGCCGGTCCGAGGGCCGGAGCGGCCGCTCCAGGTTGACCTTGCCGCCGATTCTCTGCTTGCCGATGGTGGACCGGCTAAGACTTTCCGGGCTGACCTCCACCCAGAAAGAATCGCCCTGCCGGCCGGTCACGGTGAAACAGGTCCCGTCCACCGCCACCGAGTCGCCGGCCGCGGTCTCGAAATCTTTGCCGGGGGAGATCAGGAATTTTTTCCCCGGCGCGAGCGGCTGGATGCGGACGATTTTTCCGACCCGTTCAATCAGTCCCGTGAACATCTAACACCTCGTGGAGAAAAGCGGTTAAAAGGAAATCGTCGCCCAGGCGCCTGAGCTCGGGGCGATACAGCGGCAGGGCCTGGCTGAGCTTTCGGGATTTCCGGCCCAGCGTCATCGGCCGCGCAAGGGCGTCCACCAACAGCTTGGGCGCATAAAATAAATTCAACTCGTCCACCAGCCCCTCCTCGAGCAGCGCCCCCGCCAAGGTGGACCCGCCCTCGCATAAAACCCGGGCGATCTTTTGCGCGCCCAGCTTTTTCATCAACTCCTTCAAATTGACCATGCCGTTTTTTTGCGCCCGGGTCACGATCACCTGTCCTGCAAGTTTTTCGATTTCAGCCCGTTTTCGCCCGCTCGCCTGGTCGGTGCAGGCGATGATCGCTCCGCCCGGCGCCGGCGTCGAGAAAACTTTGGCCGAAAGCGGGATCCGCAATTTTTCATCCACAATCAGCGGCCGGGGTTGGCGCCATTTGCCCTTGAGCCTTACCGTCAGCGCCGGATCATCCTTGAGCATGGCGCCGGCGCCCACCATCACCACCTGCACCCGGCTCCGGAGTTTGTGCGCATATTCGCGGGCCGCTTCCCCGGTGATCCACCGCGAAACGCCATAACGGTCCGCAATGCGCCCGTCCGCGGTGGCGCCCAGTTTGAGGATCAGCCAGGGTTCCCCCGTCGTGATATACTTGACAAAATGCCGGTTCAGCCTCCGGCATTCCTTTTCCAGAACTCTGTTCACCACCTTGATGCCCGCGGCTCGCAACTTTCTAAAACCCCGGCC
>CAIUDS010000801.1 GCA_903897985.1 uncultured delta proteobacterium | reverse complement strand
GAGCATCCGGACCTGGTTTTGTTCCACAACAAGGAGCAGGGGCAATGGCGGCGGATCAGTTGGAAGGAAGCCGCCAGCGTGATCAGAGAGATCGCGAACGGCTTGATCTCGCTCGGGCTTCAGGTTGATGACAAGGTCTCGATCCTGGGCGAGAACCGGCTGGAATGGCTTTACGCGGACTTCGGGATCATTTCCACGGGCGGAGTCACCGCGGCCATTTATCCGTCCAACCTGCCGGACGAAGTTGAATACATTGTCAACCATTCGGAGGCGAAATTCATATTCGTGAGCAACTGGGGCCAGCTCCGGAAGATCGAGGGCCGCGAGACCCGGATGAAGGGTTTGAAGAAAGTTATCCTGTTCGACAAGATTGACAACTATCCGGAGGACGCGCTCAGCCTGGAGCAGCTTCGGGAACTGGGCCGGAAATATGGAAAGGAACACCCGGAGGAACTGGACGCGCGGGTGAAATCGCTGACCCCGGAGCATCTGCTGACCTTGATCTACACTTCCGGCACCACGGGACCGCCCAAGGGGACCATGCTCAGCCACGGCAACATCATCTGGGTATATCACGCGCTGGAGAATGTCTTCCAGCAAGTGCTGGATATTGGTCAGGACGACCTTCATCTTTCATATTTGCCTTATGCGCATGCGATGGAGCGGATCGGGGGCATTTATTTCGGGGTATTCCGGGGCCTGCAAATTGCGATTGCGGAAGGGATTGACAAGCTCACCACCAACATCGTGGAGACCAAACCGACCCTGCTGCTGGGGGCGCCCCGGGTGTATGAGAAAATCTATTCGGGCATCTTGAAGCGGATGGAGCAGGAATCGCCGCTCAAGAAGAAAATTTTCCGGTGGGCGCTCGGGATCGGAAAAGCGGCGAGCAAATACCGGTTCAACAAGCTGCCCATGCCGCTCATGCTCCGACCCAAATTTTTCCTCGCCAATCTGCTGGTCTTCCGCTCAATCAAGCAGCGCTTCGGCGGCAGGCTCAAGTTCATGGTCAGCGCCGCGGCGCCCATTTCTCCGGAGATCCTGGATTTTTTCAGCGGCCTGGACATCATGGTGCTGGAGGGATGGGGCATGACCGAGACCTCGGCGCCTTCCACCATCACCCGGCCGGGGTTATTGAAGATCGGCACGGTGGGGAGGCCCCTGAAGGGGGTCGAGGTCAAGATCGCGGAGGACGGCGAGATTCTGGTCCGGGGCGGGAATATCTTCAAGGGCTATTTCAAGGATCCGGCGCAGACCGCGGAGGGCTTTGAGCCGGACGGGTTTTTTCACACCGGCGACATCGGCGAGATAGACGCGGACGGCTGCCTCAAGATCACGGATCGGAAAAAGGATTTGATCATCACCGCGGGGGGCAAGAATATTTCGCCCCAGAACATCGAGAACCTGATGAAGACCGATATTTACATCAGCGAGTTCCTGGCCTACGGCGACTCGAAGAAATTCCTGGTCGCGCTGGTGACGCTGGACGAGGAAGCGGTGATTGCCTGGGCCAAAGAGCGCGGGATGCAATATAAGGATTTCGCGGAGTTGAGCCGGAAACCGGAGGTGCAGAAACTGATCGAATCAAGGGTTGCGGAACTGAACAAGCGGCTGCCCAGTTATTCGACCATCAAGCGGATAAAAATTCTGCCGAACCAGTTCACGCAGGAAGCCGGCGAGATCACGCCCACGCTGAAGCTGAAACGCAAGGTGGTGAACCGGAAATATTCGCAGTTGATCGAGAGCATGTATGCGGGATTGGAGGACGGCAATATTTAGCAGGGTGTTGAAAAATGCCTCCAGCGGCCCTTTCGGTCATTCCCGGCTTGACCGGGAATCCGGAATTAACCTGGATCCCCGTCCCCGATCAGGTCGAGGACAAGCTCTCACGGGGACAGGCCTGGATTCCCGCTTTCGCGGGAATGACTGTGGCCATTCGAGATTTTCAACACCCTGTTAGGGTTGAATTTGACGGAAGAGCAGGCAGATAAAAGCTTCGGCGCGAAAGATTTTGCGCTGTTGGGCGTCATCCTTCTGGCCGGCTTGGGCCTGCGGCTTTACGCGCTGGGTTTCGCGGACGGCAACCCCTTTCTCCGGCCGGACGAATCCAAGGTCGCGCTCTACGCGCTCCGGATCGCCTCCGGTCAAATTTTCCTTGACTACTTCTGGTACTCGCATCTTTATTTCTATGCGCTGGCCGGAGTTTTTTGGGTGGTCGCCCGGGTCCAGGGCATCGCCTTGGCCGCGGGCCGGATTGACAACTCCGTTGTCGCCCAATATTGCGCGGTGTTTTTCCCGGCCGGCCGGTCGATGACCGCGCTGTTCGGGACTTGCCAGATCCTGCTGGTCTGCCGGCTCGCCCAAAAAATTTCCAGCCGAAGGCTCGCCGGGCTTGCCGCGGCGCTCCTGCTCGCGCTCGCCTATCTCCCGGTCCGGGAAGCGCATTTCCTGACCGTGGACATCGCCATGAGTTTTTTCGTTCTGCTCAGTTTCCTGTTCCTGGCCCGATGCCTGGAAAACCCGGACCGGAAAAATTTCATCCTGTCCGGGCTGGCCCTCGGCCTGGCCGCGGGGACCAAACTGAACGGCCTCACCCTGCTGCCGGCGCTGGGCCTGGCCTGGCTGATTATTTTCGGAAAGGAGAAAAAACCCTGGCGCGGCCTTTTGCTCGACTCGAGGATTGGGCTGGCGCTCGCGATGCTGATCCTGGCTTTTTTCCTCGCCAACCCCTCGGCGCTTTACTATCGTCATTCCTTCCTCGCCCAGTTTCACCGCTTCCGCGAATACGGCCTGCGGCGCGAGTTTTTGGAGCCGGTCACGGAGCCGGGTATATATTTTTATGGGCGCGGCCTTTATTACGGCCTGGGCGCGGGCGCGCTCGGGTTTGCCGGGCTGGGCCTGGTCCCCTGGATCAAGCAAAGACAATGGAGCGGTTTGATCCTTTTTGCCTTTGCGCTGTGCTGGCTGGGTTTTCACTCCCTTTCCCCCACCCGGTTCCTGCGCTACCTCGATCCGGCCATCCCTTTGATCTGCGTCAGCGCCGGCGCGGGGATTTCCTGGCTGCTCGAGAAACTCAAGGCCCGGAGCCGCATTTTCAAATACGAGACCGCCTGGGTATTCGCGCTCGCCCTGTTAGCGCTCTTGCCGGGGAGTATCGAACTGGTCTCCTTTGAAAAATTGCTGGGCCGCGACGACACCCGCATTCTCGCCCGGGAATGGATCACGAAGAACCTCCGGCCCGGGACCATGGCCCAGGTCGGGGGCCGAAGAAATTTCAGGATCATGCTCGAACCGGAGCTTTTGCCCGGATTCCCATCCGCCTACTTTGACCAAAAAGACGAGCCCGGCCTTTTGAAAAAGGACTTCAGCGATCCGGAAAAAACCCCGGACTATGTCATCACCTATGATTCCCTGACGCCCTTTTTGCGGACGGAGAAGGCGCTGGAGGAAAAACTTGGCCGGGCCGGGGAAAAACTTAAATGCTTTGATCCCTATGCGCCAGGGGCGAGCCCGAGTCCGCGCTACGATGGGCAGGACGCCTTTTTTGTGCCGTTTGCGCGGTTCAAGGGAATTGGGCGGCCAGGCCCGGCAATTTGTATCTATAAAATGATTAAATAGGAACGGCGGGCCTTGATTCGGCCCGCCATTCCTTCTCATTCCCGGGCCCCGGCCTGGAGCGACTACGGTTTTGCCCCTTCTTTTTCCGAAGCCGGAGCCCTTTATTATCCGTTCCCCATTTTCGCACAGAGCGCTGACAGAAGCGGTCAATGGCCGAAAAGATTTTTTATTTTTTCCGGGGAGGGGAAGATCGGGGGGCATCAGGGCATGAAAAATGGCGGGCCTTTCGGCCCGCCTTTTTGCCTTTTATAATGGCGGGACAAGAATGTCCCGCTCCACTAGTGCGGCGCGACATTCCTGCCAGTGCGGCGCGACATTCCTGTCGCGTCTCCGCTAAACTATGCCACCTTGGGCAACTTCTTGAGCGCTTCCTTGATGGCCTCTTCCGGGTGCTCGTAGTCGGAGAGCTTTCCGCGCAGGTAATCGTCATAGGCTTTGAGGTCAAAGAACCCATGGCCGGAAAGGTTGAACAAAATGGTCTTCTGTTTGCCTTCCGAGTCGGCCTTTTTGGCCTCGTCAACGGCGCCCTTGATGGCATGCGCGGATTCCGGCGCCGGGATGATCCCCTCGCTCTTGGCAAAGATCATGGCCGCCTCGAACACCGGGATCTGGTTATAGGCCACCGCTTCCATCAGGCCTGCCTTGACCAGCTTGGATATGAGCGGCGAATCGCCGTGGTAGCGCAGTCCGCCGGCGTGGATCCCGCTCGGGATGAAGTCGTGTCCGAGCGTGTACATCTTGGCGACCGGGCCGGAGCGGATGGTGTCGCCCCAGTCGTAGGCATAGACGCCCTTGGTGAGGCTGGGGCAGGCCGTGGGCTCGACGGCGACCAGGCGCACCTTTTTGCCGTTCACCTTGTCATAGTAGAAGGGGAGCGCGATGCCGGCGAAGTTGGACCCGCCGCCCACGCATCCGATCACCACATCCGGATAGTCGCCGACTTTTTTCATCTGCGCCTGAGCCTCGAGCCCGACCACGGTCTGGTGCATGCACACATGGTTCAAGACCGACCCGAGCGAGTAATGAGTGTCATCATGAGTGGCCGCGTCCTCCACGGCCTCGCTGATGGCGATGCCGAGCGAGCCGAGGCTGTCCGGGTGCTCGGCCAGGATGGCCTTGCCCGAGTTGGTCTTGGTGCTCGGGCTGGGGAACACTTCCGCGCCCCAGGTTTCCATCATCAGGCGGCGGTAGGGCTTCTGCTCGTAGCTGATCTTTACCATATAGACCGTGACCTTCAGCCCGAAGAGCATCCCGGCGAAGCTTAAAGCGCTGCCCCATTGACCCGCGCCGGTCTCGGTCGCGAGCCGCTTAATCCCCTCTTTCTTGTTGTAATACGCCTGGGCCACCGCGGTGTTGGGCTTGTGCGAGCCGGCCGGGCTGACGCCTTCGTATTTGTAATAGATTTTCGACTTGGTCCCGATTGCCTTCTCCAGCCGGTGCGCCCGGTACATGGGGCTGGGCCGCCACATGGCCAGGATGTCCCGAACTTCGTCCGGGATCGTTACCCAGCGCTCCGGGCTGAGTTCCTGCTCGATCAGCGCCATGGGGAAGAGCGGGGCCAGGTCGGGCGGCGTCATCGGTTTGAGCGTGACCGGATGCAGGTACGGGTCGAACGGGCTGGGCAGGTCCGCCAAGGCATTGTACCACTGCTTGGGAATTTCGTTCTCACTCAATAAAATCTTCGTTTCCATTTTCTCCTCCTTTTTAAATTTATTGGAAAATTGCTAATTGCCCAAATCAGAATAGAAAAAACATCCCTGATTATAGAGAGATAGTTAGCGGCTGGTCAGCCGCACCATCGGCCCCAGAGGCGGGAGAAAAATCGGCTGGTGCCCTTGTCCATCAGAGTTCCAGGTTTATATCAAAATTGGGCTTGG
>CAIUDS010000800.1 GCA_903897985.1 uncultured delta proteobacterium | reverse complement strand
TCTGACCCCATTTTCCCATCGTTGAACATTCCTAAATTGCTACTTGGAACAAATCGAACTCTTCTTGCAACTATGAGTAACGGCGCTACAGGTCTGCTTGCTTGAGCAAGCCTGATGAAGAGTGTAGCCGCCATAGGTCGCGGCGCCGGTGCAATCAAGGCCCATGCCCGAACATTGCCGAATAACTTGCCTCTGATAGACATCATCCCCGCATTTGCCCTTGGGGGCTCCTGCCATGCAGGTATATTCGGTCGAGTAGCCGCATACCGAATATGGGGGCTTGGGCAGGCCGTTGACGGGATTGCAGCAGGTTCCCGCCACGCATCCCGTGCCCTGACTCCCGCAAATCCCCGATCCCCATCCAATTTGCCCTTTGGTGCAGTCGCAGATGCTGTTTCTAACATACGGATCAACACCGCCTCTCATTATGCAACTAACATGGTCCAAACAGCCATTCTCGCAATTCTGATTGTATGCGCCATTATAACTTTGCGAACAGGTGCAGGAGGAACTGGCATATTCATCCCAAGACCAAAAAATATGCCCGGTCTCGTGAGCAACATTGGGATCCATCCATTCAATCCCGTAATTATCCACTCCATAAGTCAATACCATAAAAGGCCCGCCCCGGTAGGCGTAGGCAAACTTGCCATCGCTGAAGCTGCTATCGGCATCATGCGCATCATTAACAACAAAAATGCTATAAGCCTCGTCAGCGCTCGCATACGATATCAGCCAGGTATTTAAACTGTCTACTTTGTTATAATAACTTCCACTGGTATATCCTAAGTTGGTCATTATTTGGTTAATCCAAAGACCTTCGTCCGAGGAAGGTCGGTTGATAGGCTCATAGGAAGTTGCTTCATAAGCAGGATTTGTAAGCCAGTACAATTCGAAACTCAAATTTTGGCTTACTGGAGCCAAACTGGCCCACCAGTCCCAATAGAATTTTCCATATTACATTGTTTTTTTGACCCACAGTCCAATCCTCTTGATTGGCGTCGGTCACTCCGTTGCTTTCAGGAAATAAAACGAAAGCCGCCACTTTTCCGGACATGCCTACAGTAAGCGCCGGGGAGACCGTTCTCTCCATGTTGTTCAGCGCGAAAGGGTTTTCACTTTGCATTTCTTGCGAGAAAAACCTGGGGGCCTTAAATTCAATCTCATTTATTTTCATGGGAGGCTTTCCAGCGCATCATTCGGCGGAGGTGGAACATTAGGGATCGAGTCTGGAGACAGGCTGCGGCTGAACCGCTCATTCCACTCGTTCAGAAAAGTTTTGTCGGCCGTTTCAAGATTTTCCTGTTTCTCGATCTCGATCGGCTGGGAGGAAATAAAGCGAACCTCTTTTAACGATCTCAATTGGGATTGGGTTTCGGCAGAGATAAGAGCCAGGATAATTTCAGGCGGCGCCGCCGCGGTGATTCTGCCCCCCTCCGCCTTGATCGTTTGTTCAACTTTTTTGAAGGAAGCCCCGTCTTTGGCAGTCAGGATTAAGGTTTTCTCCAGATTCCCGCCACTCTTTGGCGTATCCTGAGAATTCTGTCTGAAATTAGCGGAATTGCCCCCATCGTTGGGACTGCCGCATCCTGAAATCATTAAAAAAATGGTAATCGTAAAAGCAACGAACAACGACCTAACCGCTGAAAATTTTGTCTTCATTTTCGTCCCTCCATTTTTAGTTTATAAATTTGTATCACCCCTAGCCTCTTGAAAACCAGATTAGCATCAGGCGGAGACCCATGTCAAGTGATCAAGGGCTGAGCGTCCAACCCCTTTATTCCCGCCCAATGCGTTTCTTTATCCCGCGCCGAAGGCGCTTTGGAGGAAAGCGGCGTCAAGCCACCGCACTCCCAGGCGTTCCGCCGCAAAATCGCCGGACAAAATCTCTTAATCTGGTATTCTGGTACCAGAATACCAGATTAAGCGAAGGGTTTGCGGGGCAGGGCATCAAGGTCGTTATGAAAAAGGATGAGTGGGTCAGGGGAGGCGCGGCCCGCCGCCCCCGAATTTGGGCAGGGCAAGCCCTGCCCCTACAATTCGCGGGTAGGGATCTCAGGCGGCTTGACGGCGGAGAATTTTTTTTGTAAATTTGGGTTTGCCATGAAAACCCTGATTACCGGCGCGAGCGGACTGGGGGGCGGAAACCTGGCCCGCCATCTCTGGTCCAGGAACGAGCGCGACCTGCGGGTGCTCTTGCGCAAGACCAGCAAGACCCTCGCGCTTCAGGACCTGCAGGTGGAAATCGCTTACGGCGACATCCAGGACGCGGCGAGCCTGGTCCCGGCCATGAACGGGGTGGAGCGGGTATATCATTGCGCCGCCTCGACCAGCCAGTGGCCCCCGGCCTATGACGCGAGTTACCGGGTGAATGTGCTGGGCACGGTCAATGTGCTCGAGGCCGCGCTGAAAGCCAAGGTCACGCGCGTGGTTTATGTCAGCACCGTTGACACCCTCGGCTTTTCCAGCCTCAAACATCCCGCGGACGAAAACTGGCCCGAGCATGATTCCATGGCCAAGTACGGCAATCCCTATTTCGACACCAAATACGCGGCCGAGCAAAAGGCGAAAGATTTCCTCAAGCGCGGCCTCGACCTGGTGATCGTGAAGCCCACCACCATGTTCGGCGAATGGGACTTGAAGCCCAGTTCCGGCCAGTTCATCGTCCAGGTGGCCAAGGGCCGCGCGCCCGGATATCCCGGCGGCGGGAGCAATTTCGTGGATGTGCTGGATGTGGCCGAGGGGATGCGGCTGGCGATGGACAAGGGAAAGACCGGCGAGAGCTACATTTTAGGCAATGAACAGGGCAACATGACCTACAAGGATTTCTTCACCCTGATCGCGAAGATCGCCGGGAAAAAACCGCCCTCATTCCGGATCCCGTATCCCGTAGCGGTCCTGGGCGGATACCTGTTCGATCTGGCCGGAAGGATTTTCCGGTTCGAGCCGGATGTGAATTCGGTCACCGCCAAGATCGGTTATGCTCCGCATTATTTCACCGCCCGGAAAGCCATCCGCGAATTGGGCCTGCCGCAATCGAAAATTGAAGACGCCGTGGCGCGGGCCATCGCCTGGTTTACAAAGTATGGGTATTTGTGATATAAGATAAAGGGGCCGAACTCTCGGCGCCCAGAGTTGAAAGAGGAGGACTTGACGATGAACAAGAAGTTGGTTTTCGGATTCGTTTTTCTGCTGGCCGCCGGGCTGCTGATGGCCGCGGCCCAGAAGAATACGGACAAGGACAAGGAAAAGAACCTGGCGGAAACCCCGGCGCCCGTGATCCTTCCGGTCTGCGCGTATTCCCGCATCGCGGTGACTCCGGACCGCGTGAACGATCCCTCGATTATCGCGGGCGGGGGAAATGAGCTCCAATTTCAGGCCGGGGCTTATGATGCCGCGGGCAAGCCGGTCGCGGCCAATCTGATTTGGTATTTCCGGGGCCTGCCCGAGGATAAAAAGCTGGACACCGCGGACGGCCATCGGCTGGTCGGCTCCGGCGCGAGCGCCACTTTATTTGCCTCCGGCCTGGCCGCCGGGACTTTCAAGATCGCCGCGGAAGCGACCGATTGCACTGACCAGAATGGCCGGCCCCTCCGGGGGACCGCAACCGTGGAGGTTTATCCCAATCCGGACGAGCCTGCCAAATGCGGTCCCATCCTGGTGAAGAACGGCGAACGCGAGATTACGGATGAGAAGTTGATTGGGTTTATCAACTTCATCCTTCGCGCCGAAGTCTATGGTCCCAAAAAATTAAAAGGGTATAAAGTCGAGTTCTACCTTGACGACAAGAAAGTGGATCCCACCCGCGCCCTGTTTTATGACAAAACCATGAAAGCCGGAATGGACCAGCCGGCCTTTTACTGGGCCTATATGCCGGTCTGGCTCAAGCCCAAGGATGATTATTCAGTTTATTACCGACTCCTCAAAGACCAGCAGCCGGTTTGCTCCTCCGCCAATACCTATTTCTCCGTCAGGTAACCGGCGCGGTTGAAACGCTGAAAGAATAATCGGCCCGGGCGGCCCGCGGTCGCCTTGGCCGTTTCTTCCCGCGGACTTTACCTCGCGCAGGATTTTGTTATGATGTCAGGTGGACATTCGGCTCCGGGTGATCGAGGAGGTCGCGGAGGAACTGCGGAAGGACAACGGCTTTAAAGATGATATAATAGAGCCGGTGGAAATTTTCGGGCTGGACCGGTTTGAGGACTCGGCGATGGTCATCACCGGGAGGATCAAGACTCGTCCGATCCGGCAGTGGCGGGTGGGCCGGGAATTGAATTTGCGGATTAAAAAGCGGTTTGACCGGGAGGGAATCGAAATTCCGTTTCCGCGGCGAACCATCCATTTTGGAAATTTGTCCAAAAATTTGATAGAATCATATTCAAATCGCAAGGAGGAACAAGATGGCAGGAAAGGATCTTAAACGGGCCCGGTTCTTATTTGCCCTGATGGCCGTGGTCATGCTCGGCGCTTTGTCGGGGTGTAAGGACAAATACGCCGAGGGTTCCAAATACCTTACGGACGGCAAATTCCGGGAAGCGTCAAAATATTACGAGGAGCAGCTCAAGAACAATCCCAAGAATGCGGTGCTCGAGAATCAACTCGGGTTCGCTTCTGCCAAGATGGGCAAATTTGCAAAGGCCGAGGAGCACTATAAGAAAGCGCTGGAGTTGAAGCCCGATTATCCCGAGGCTAGTTACAATCTGGGCTGTCTCTACATGAAACCGCCCATGCTCAAGCTGGAGGACGCGATCAAGGAATTCGACAAAGCCATTTCGCTCAATGACGACTATGCCAAGGCCTATAACAACCGGGGATATGTTGAGGCCAACCTGGGCAAGTTCGATTCGGCGGTCAAGGATATTGAGAAGGCCATCGCGCTGGAGCCGGACAATAAAGTTTATAAGGACAATCTGGAATGGGCGAAGGAAATGAAGGAAATCAACGAGAGTTTGCCGCCCAAGCAGCCTCAAACCAAGAGTTTGGCCCCGGCCCCGGCCTCGGAGGGCAAGCCCAAGTAATAACCCCGTCCGTCTCGAAACCTTAAACCTGGTCTTAACGCGCGCCTCGCAGTTGGGAGGTCTTAGTGAAGAAGCTATTGAGCGGCAATGAAGCGGTTGCGCGAGGGGCCTGGGAGGCCGGATGTGAAGTTGCCACGGCCTATCCGGGAACCCCTAGCACGGAAATTCTGGAAAACCTTTCCCGGTTTCCGGAAATTAAATCCGAATGGAGCATCAACGAGAAGGTCGCGCTCGAAGTCGCGAGCGGCTCGAGCTATGCCGGGGCGCGCGCGCTCTGCGCGATGAAGCATGTCGGACTCAATGTGGCCTCCGACCCCTTATTCACGCTTTCCTATACCGGCATCTCGGGCGGTCTGGTGGTGATCACCGCGGACGACCCGAACCTGTATTCCAGCCAGAACGAGCAGGACAACCGGCACTATGCGCGCTCGGCCAAGCTGCCCATGCTCGAGCCCGCGGACAGCGACGAGGCCCGCCGCTTCACCCGCCTCGCCTTTGAGCTTTCGGAAAAATATGACTGCCCGGTCCTGCTCCGGCTGACCACCCGGATTTCCCACGGCGAGTCCTTGACCGGGACCGAGGACCGGAAGGCCGGCCCGGTTGCGAAAAAACTGGACAAGAACCCGGCCAAGTATGTGATGCTGCCGGGATATGCCCGGCCCCGGCATCCGCTGGTGGAAGAGCGGATGAAGCAACTCCAGGAATTCGCGGAAACCTTTCCCGAAAACCGGATCGAGCCGGGCGACAAAAAAATCGGCATCGTTTCCTCCGGAGTCGCTTACCAATACGCCCGCGAAGCCTTTCCTCAGGCCTCGTTCCTCAAACTCGGCATGGTCTGGCCGCTCCCAAAAAAGCTGATCCAGAAATTCGCGGCCTCGGTGGAAAAGCTCTATGTGGTGGAGGAACTGGACCCGTTCCTCGAAGACAACCTGCGCATGATGGGCCTGGACCCGGTGGGCAAGGAGGTCTTCCCGATCTGCGGCGAACTCAGCCCGGAGTTGGTCAAAAAGGGGATCTCGGGGCCGGGCTCGGTGAAGGAAATCATATTCGATGAAACGCTCCCCCCGCGGCCGCCCATCCTTTGCGCCGGCTGCCCGCACCGCGGGGTTTTTTATGTGCTGAAAAAATTGAAAGTATATGCCTGCGGGGACATCGGCTGCTACACGCTCGCGGCCCAGCCCCCGCTGAACGCGCTCCAGACCTGCTTGTGCATGGGCGCCGGCATCGGCCAGAGTTTCGGCATGGAAAAGGCCCTGGGCAAGAGCGCCAAGGTGGCCGCGGTGATCGGGGACAGCACCTTTTATCATTCCGGGATCACGCCCTTGGCGGACATCGTTTATAACCGCGGCAAAAGCACAATCATCATCCTGGACAACCTGACCACGGCCATGACCGGACGGCAGGGGCATCCAGGTTCCGGCCTGGACATTTATGGGCAGGCTTCACCGGTGGTGGCGCTGGAAAAACTGGTCGCGGGTTTGGGCGTGAAGCGAATGGTGATGGTTGATCCCTACGACTTGGAGCAGGTGGAGAAGGCGGTGAAGGAAGAGCTGGAAGCGGAGGAGCCGTCGGTGATCATCGCGCGCTCGCCCTGCGTGCTCATCCCGCAGTTCAAGAGTGTCCGCAAAAAACCGGTCGGGGTCAACCTGGAAAAATGCGACGGCTGCAAGATCTGCCTGCAACTCATGTGTCCGGCCATGACTTGGGTGGGCAAGACCGAGCCGGGCAAGAAAAGGAAGGGCTACGCCATGATTGACTCGCTCCAATGCACCGGTTGCGAAGTTTGCCTGCAGGTGTGCAAAGCGGCCGCGATCGGCAGGGAGGGCCAGAAATGAGCGAAGTAACCAATGTCCTGATGGTCGGCGTCGGCGGCCAGGGCGTAATCCTCACCAGTTCCATCCTGGCCCAGGTCGCAACCGAATCCGGACTCGTGGTCAAGAAGAGCGAAGTCCATGGCATGGCCCAACGCGGCGGCGCGGTTTCCAGCCATATCCGGTTCGGCCAGCAGGTCTATTCGCCTCTCATTCCCGGCGGCGAGGTGGACATCCTGTTCGGGACCGAGTTGTTGGAAACCTATCGCTGGCTGCCCTATTTAAAGGACGGCGGCAAAATCATCGCCAGCCTCCAGCAGATTGACCCGCCCTCCGTGTTCCGCGGCGAACGGACCTATCCGGAGGGGTTGGTGGAGAAGCTTAAAGAAAAAGATGAGCAATTGATTGCGCTTGACGCATTGAAAGAGGCGGTCGCGCTCGGAGACGCCCGCGTCGCCGGAATCGTCCTCCTCGGCGCCCTCAGTAAGCGGCTCTCCTTTTCCGACGACCTCTGGCAAACCAAGGTCAAGGAATTAGTCCCCAAGAAAGCAATCGAGATCAATCTGAAAGCCTTTGCCCGGGGAAAGGACCTGGCGAAATAATTCCAGCCCTATGCCTTAGCAGGTCAAAAACCGTAAAGAATTCAATTCATTTTAAACACGACGACACGGACACGCGTGTCCCGGGCACGACGGAATTCGGGAATTTTTACCGCAAAGAACGCGAAGGACGCAAAGAATTCTATCCTTATTTATCCGCAGATGGACGCAGATGAACGCGGATAAATCGTAATTCGGAGTTCGGGAATTTAGCCGCCCATATGTTTAATGTTTAGACCAGACCCCGCCAGCCCATTTAGACCAGACCCCGCCAGCCCATTGGACGATCTTCCCAACTCCCTTTTAGAGCCTTTGCAATGACCTACCCGGTAATAAATCCTTTTGCAACCCCAGCATTGATGACATTTTCCAATTCTTGGACGCATTTTTGACAAAGATCGAGAACATCTTCGCTTCCCTGCCAGTCATCAAATTTATATTTGGTTTCATAATCTACAGGAGTTTCTGGCATATTTGTTTTTGGCCCTGGCGCAGTTTCAGCAGAGGGAATCTTTTCAATCTTCCCGCCTTTACTGATGACCGTAATTTGTAATGCTGCTTTAGTATTCGAAACAACATTGAGGCCTAATTTGTGATGCGCTATTGGAATGACAGGTTCATCGTGAATATCCTTATCACGCTTATCTCTGAAAAATTTCAATATCTGAGAGCCCCCAATAATTTTGTCATACCATTCTTGCCCTTTTGGTTTTGATTTTGCCTCCTTGCGTGCATACGCCACTGCTGAACGAGCTGAAGAAAGGAAAGCACTAAGGTTGTTTTGAAATTTTTTTCTGTTCTCTTTTTCCTTTTCCATTTGTGAAAGGAATTGTTTCGCCTGTTCCAATTTTTCTTTCTCATGCATTTTTCCAACCTTTCTCTATTTTGCTGGTCTCTTGGACATAAGCATAGCATCACACAACCTAACGCGTCAAATTTGATTTTCTCCATTCTTTCGCCAGCCTCTAGCCT
>CAIUDS010000799.1 GCA_903897985.1 uncultured delta proteobacterium | reverse complement strand
TGCTCTCCATCCCGCTCTACGACTCGGCGCTCATGCTCGCGTCGCTGATCCTGCTCTTGGTCACCCTGGTCTTCAACATCGTCTCCCAGATGATCCTGCACCGGATTGAGCGGAGGATGGCGTAGTGGACCTGCGCAAGGCCGAGGAGAAATTTTTCCAGGGATTGATGATCCTGGCGTTCATGATCATTTTCGTCAGCCTGCTCTTGATCCTGGTGGACATCGTGGTCAAGGGGCTGCCAGCCATGAACCTGGCCATGGTCACCCAGGCGCCCAAGGGCGGCTACTATCTGGGCAAAGAGGGCGGGGTGCTCAACGCCATTGTCGGCTCGCTCACCCTGGCCGGAGGCGCAACCGTGATCGCGCTTTTGCTCGCGCTGCCCGTGGCGCTCTATCTGAATGTCTATTTGAAGAAGGGCTCGAGCGTGGCCACTTTCATCCGCTTCTCGCTGGATGTGCTCTGGGGCGTGCCCTCGATCGTTTATGGCGCGTTCGGGTTCACCATCATGCTCTTCTTCGGATTGCGGGCGTCGCTCCTGGGCGGGATCATCGCGGTGGCGCTCCTGATTTTCCCGATCATGATCCGGGCGATGGACGAGTCGCTCAAAATGATTCCGCAGGAACTGCTCGAGACCTCCTATTCGCTGGGCAGCACCCGGCTGGAGATTTCGCTCAAGGTGATTGTCCGGCAGGGGCTTTCCGGAATTCTCACCGCCATCCTGATCGCGTTCGGAAGGGGCATCGGCGACGCGGCCTCCGTGCTTTTCACCGCGGGCTTCAGCGATTACATCTCCTTCAACCTGCTCCGGCCGGTCGCGACTTTGCCGCTCGCCATCTTCTTCCAACTCGGAACCCCCTTCCCGGAGGTGCGCAGCCGGGCCTATGCCTCGTCGCTCATCCTCACGGTCATCATCATCGTGATCAGCGTGGCCACCAGGCTCTTGACCAAGAAATTCAGGCATTATGTGATAAAATAGGAGCAAGCATGACCTGCAAAACCCATATTTGCGTGCGCAACCTGGATGTTTATTACGGCAAGGAGCAGGCGCTGAAAAACATCACGGTGAATATACCGGAGAAGAAGATCACCGTGATCATCGGTCCCTCGGGCTGCGGCAAGACCACCCTGCTCAAGTCCTTCAACCGCCTGATTGACCTGACCGACGGCGTAAGATACACGGGCGAGATTTTGGTGGACAACGAGAACATCCTCGACCCCAAGATCGAACTAACCGCGATCCGCAAGAAGATGGGCCTGCTCTCGCAGCGGCCCTGCCCGCTGCCCATGTCCATTTACGACAATGTGGCCTATGGCCCGCGCATCCACGGGATCAAGAAGAAAAAGCAACTGGACTCGATCGTGGAATATCATTTGAAGGAAGTCGGCTTGTGGGAAGAGGTCGAGAAACGGCTGAAGGAGCCGGCTTCCATGCTCTCGGTCGGTCAGCAGCAGCGGCTCTGCTTTGCGCGCGGCCTTGCGGTCGAGCCCGAGATCATCCTCGGCGACGAGCCCACCTCCGCGCTCGACCCCATGTCCAGCAAGCGCATCGAGGAAAAATTCCTCGAACTCAAAAGCAAATACACCATCGTGGTGGTCACCCATATTTTGCGCCAAGCCAAAAGGCTCGCGGACTATGTGCTTTTCCTCTACTTCGGCGAACTGATCGAGCACGGTCCCGCGGCGCAGATCTTCGAGAACCCCCAGCAGGAACTCACCCGCGAGTATATGAAGGGAATAATTAGCTGATTAATAGGTTGATAAGGAGATCGTACGGGCGAGCCGGTGGCTCGCCCTTCTTATTGCTTCTCCCACCGGAGCCGCGCAATGCTCAAGGTTCCCGGCTCAAATCCCTCCGGAGTTTTCCGTCCGCGCCAGCCGCAGCTGGTGATCCACCAGTTCCCGTCCGGGTCCTTGATATATTCCGCGGCGTGCGCGGAAAGCGTGGTCACATAATCAGCGCTTTGGCCTTGGGGCGCAGGACACGCGTGTCCCACTCCTGCCTGCGGAACGCCGGCATAAATGCCAAAACTGTAAGGGTCCCTGGAGCGGACGATCACGGTGTTAGAATAGTTGTCCCGCCGGGAATTGGTCAGGCAGACCGAGAGGTAGTAATAGCCCTGATAGAAGATCACAAACGGGGACTCGCAGGCCGAGATGTCCAGCCATTTCGGATAGACCGGCGCCGGCTTGATGGCCTTGAACGCCGTGCCTTTCCAGGTCCAATGGTCCAGATCGCTGGACTCGAATACCGAAACGGTGTTTTGCGAATCCGCGGCATACATCAGCCATAGGCCCTGGCCTATCTTGATTACCATCGTGTCTCTTAAATTGGCAAATGGCCGCTCGATCACATAAGCCTGGAAGGTCCAGACGATTCCATCCGGCGAGGTGTAATGCCGGATCTTTCCCGGCCCCGCGTAAAGATGATAGACGCCAGCGTGTTCTATTACATGAGGAGCCCATTTGGGCTTTTGATCCGGATAGTCCCCGAAAATCACTGGCAGTTCCTTCATTTCCTGGCTGAGTGAATTCCCGACTGCGTGCGCAAAAGCCGGAGTCACCAGGGTTTCCACCAAGCCATTGCCCCGACTGACAATCCCGATCATCCGCCAATTGCCTGCCGCGTCCTGAAAAACCGTGTGGTCATTGATCGCGTCGCCCGACATGACCGGCTTAAACAACACCCGATACGGTCCCGCGATTTCCGGTTTGAATTTGTCCTGGGCCGCGGCCGTTAAAGAGATAAGCAAGACCGCCAGAAGCAATAAACCGCTTTTACCTGATTTCACCTTCATGCGGAAATTATAATAGTTTGTTTTGATCCGCACAAATCAAATTTATGGCGTTATGGGTAATTTGCCCCGCGCCCACTTAATCAGTTTATCCGATTTTTTCAGGCTGGACTGATCCTTGAGGCCAATTCCTTTTTCAGGGGTTCAGGAATTTTTCCGCCGGCGTCGAGGAGACTTACTTTGGGCGCGCCGCCGAAAATCTGGAACGCGCGGTTGAGCGTCGGCTCTTGCCAGATGGTTTTGAAATCATAACTTTTCATCGCCTCGGTTTTGGCGGCTTCCATCACTCCGCCCAGGACCAGGACCACGCCGTGGTTGAAAGCGGAATTGGTTGAGAGATAGGGGTCGTGGTAAACGCGCTTTTCCGAGTCCGGGGTGAGCTCGCGGGCGATCATGAACCAGGCCAGTGCGGTCATGTCATGCGCGACCAGGTTGGGAGAAGCGATGATGAGCCCGGTTTCCGGCTCGGCCACATAGCCCGAGTCCGGCCCGAGCGTGGTTATGACTTTGGTCGCGGTCGTGACGACCAGCCTGAGCTTGTCCTTGAGCGCGGCAATGGTATTGGCCTCCGCGGTTTTTTCGTAAATGGTCGCGGCGTCGCGGTGATACTCGAGCCGCGCGTCAAAGCGCATATACCCGACCACGGCCTTGAGTCCGAGCGTGGTTCCGAGGATCATATGCCGGGCCACGCGCGGCATCAGGACCAGATGATCGCTCTCTTTTAATTTTTTCGGGACCATAATCCCTTTCTTCCAGTGCGAGCCGCTCACCGGGCCATCTTCGAAGAATGCCTCCCAGCCTTCTTCTTCCGGAAAATACAATTCCGCGCCGCCCGCTTCCGCGGCCGCGAGCAAGCCGTTTTCCTTCATCAATTGCCGGGTGCTGCCCCGCAGCCCGTCCGGGCTGAGTTTTACTCTTTGCACCCCGCCCATGTCCATCACGATCACTTTGCCCGCGCCTTTGTCCTTGAGCAGCCGGATCATCGCGGTCAGGCCCGCGGGATTGGTCGTGGCAGGGTAGATTTGGTTTGAGTTGCAGACTGGCTTAATCAAGATGGAGTCGCCCCGCGACAGCCAGGAGAAATCGGTCGCGGCCAGGGCCGCTTCTCTCACCGCGTCCGAGAGCGCCCGGTCGGAAGCGCCTTTGGCCAGTCCGGTCAGGATGACCTGGGCCTGCGCGCCCGGCAACGGGATTTTGAGCTCGGCGCCCCGGGCCTTGAAGGAAAAGGAAGACGCCAGCGCGCCCAGCAAAGAGGCCTTTCCGAATTCCCGGCGGTTCCAATTCCTGCATTTTTTGCGGTTCATGATTTGCTCCTGCTTGTCTTTGCTATTAAATCTAAGGATGAACGAGCCGGAATGCAAGAAAAAAAGCGCATTAGTCATTCCCGGCTTGACCGGGAATCCAGTTCCCTGTCGTCCCCGGCCTGGACCGGGG
>CAIUDS010000798.1 GCA_903897985.1 uncultured delta proteobacterium | reverse complement strand
CGGCTGCTCGGCCGCAAAGCCCTTTCGGTCAACCTCTCCGATCTCGCGGCCATGGCCGGAATCCCGCAATATGCCCTGCTCGCCATCGGGTTCCCGCGCGACCTCACCGTCGAATACGCGGACGAACTGATCGAGGGTTTCCTCGAAGTCGCCCTCGAACACAAGGTCGAACTGGTCGGCGGGGACACCACCGCGGCTGACAAGCTCGTGATCAGCGTTACCGTGCTGGGCCGGCCGGCCAAGGAAAAGCCCGTGCTCCGCAGCGGCGCCAAGCCCGGCGACGAACTCTGGGTAACCGGCGCCCTGGGCGATGCCGCGCTTGGGTTTGAGCTTTTGAAAAAAAGCCGGGCCGGTGAACTGGACATTTCCGATTTCCATCGCTCGTCCCTTCTGGTCCGGCATTTCGACCCGAGCCCGCGGGTGGAAGCGGGCATCAGGCTCGCGGAAATCGCCCATGCCATGATTGACCTGAGCGACGGCTTGATGCCCGACCTGGGCCATATCCTGGAGGAAAGCGGAAAGGACAAAACGCTCCGGGCCGTGATTGACCTGGACCGGGTTCCGCTCAGCCCGGACTTCCAGGAATATTATGCGGGAAAGCCTCTGGCGAGCGAAGAAGCCTTGAGCCTGCTGCTCACCGGCGGCGAGGACTACGAGCTCTTGTTCACCGCGCCGCCCGGAGCGGAGCCGAAGTTGAACAAAATCAGCCGGGACCTGGGCCTTCCCTTCACCAAGACCGGAAAAATTGAAACGGCGCTGACCCGCGAAATTGTCCTGCTCGACAAAAAGGGCGCGCCGGTAAAGCCGCCCCGGGCATGGTTCGAACATTTTCCTCGGGAGGATAAACCCAAGTCCTCATGAATACCGGCCTCGAATTGCGGCTGCTCGGCGTGGTGGTCCTGATTCTGCTGAGCGGGTTCTTCTCCGGCGCGGAGACCGCCTTCTTCAACCTGCTCGGAAGAGGCGCCCTGGGCGAGCTCACGGAAGACAATCCCCGCTTGGGCAAAATGCTCCGCGAGCTTTTGGCCGCGCCCCGCAAATTGATCAGCTCCATCCTGATCGGCAACGAAGTCGTCAACATCGTGATCTCGATCCTGATCGCAACCGTCTTCGCAGGGCTGTTCCTCAATGGAGGCCATCCGGGCGAGCGGCACACCATCCTGGTCGGATTTGCCGCCATGCTCACCTCCACCGCGCTCCTCCTCGTCTTCGGAGAAATCATTCCCAAGACCATCGGCGTAACTTTTTCCACCCGGCTCGCCGGCTATATCACCGGCCCCTTTTACTGGTTCCACCAGGCCGTCTTCCCGGTCCGTTATCTTTTCCGGAGGGTGAGCGAGGGCCTGCTCTGGCTGCTCGGGATCAAGGTGGGAAGGCCGGGCGAGGAGCTCCGGCAGGACGAACTAAAGGAGCTGGTGGAGTTGGGCGAGGAGGAAGGGCTTCTGGCCGAGACCGAATATGTTTTGTTGCGCAATCTTTTCGAGTTCGGGGACCTGAGCGCGGCCGAGGTGATGACTCCCCGGCACGAAGTGTTCAGCCTGCCGGTCGAGGTTGGGTTCGAGGAGTTCAAACGGCGGTTCCTCTCCTCCGGGTTCGCGCGCGTCCCGGTCTATCAGAAGGACCCGGACCAGATCATCGGCGTGCTCACCGCCAAGGACCTCATGCGGCTCGAGACCGGGCCGGGCCCGCGCCTGCTCGAGAGTCTGGTGCGCCGCCCCTTTTGCGTGCCGCCCCAGAAAAAACTCAACGACCTGCTCCGCGATTTCCTCGCCCGGCGCGTCCATGTCGCGCTGGTGGTGAACGAGTTCGGGGAGTGGATGGGCCTGGTCACGCTGGAGGACCTGCTCGAGGAAATCTTCGGCGAGGCCGGCGAAGAGGAAAGCGATTCGCCGCGGCTCATGGAGACCGGCGAGGGCAAATGGGAGGTCCCGGGCCGGATGGAACTGCGCGCCTTTAACGAGGCCCTGGGCGCCAGCCTCCACTCGCCCGGGATCAAGACCATCGCCGGATATTTGCTCAACGAGTTCGGCCGGGTGCCCGCGGTTGACGAGGAACTCAGCCGGGGGGGATATGTATTCACGGTGAAGGAAATCAAGGGCCGCAAGATCAGCCGGCTGGAACTGAGGAAAGCCGATGAGTAGCGGGT
>CAIUDS010000797.1 GCA_903897985.1 uncultured delta proteobacterium | reverse complement strand
GAACCGGATGATCCGCTTGCTGAAGGCCGCGATGTCCGACTCGTGGGTGATCAGGATGATGGTGATGTTGGATTCGAGATTGAGTTTCACGAACAGGTTCATGATCTCGACGCTGGTCTTGGTGTCGAGGTTTCCGGTGGGCTCGTCGGCCAGAATGATGGGCGCGTCGTTCACGAGCGCGCGGGCGATGGCCACGCGCTGCTGCTCTCCGCCGGAGAGCTGGTTGGGGTGGTGATGCTCGCGGCCCTTGAGTCCGACCTGTTCCAGCGAGTTCATGGCCCTTTGTTTTCTTTCCTTCGCCGGGACTCCGTTATAAAGCATGGGCAACTCCACATTTTCGATCGCGTTGGTCCGGGAGAGGAGGTTGAAGCCCTGGAACACGAACCCGATCTTGCGGTTGCGGATGTCGGCGAGTTGGTCGTTGTTCAGACTTCCCACATCAACGCCGTCGAGGAGGTAATTGCCTTGGGTCGGCTTGTCCAGGCAGCCGATGATGTTCATGAAGGTGGACTTGCCCGAGCCGGACGGCCCCATGATCGCGACGAATTCCTGCGGACCGATCTGCAGGGACACATTATCCAGGGCGGTCAGGCGGACATCGTCCCCCAGACTGTAGACCTTGGTCAGTTCCGAGACTTGGATAAGTTCGCTCATCAAAACCCCGGGCCGCCGTGCGGCGGCGCGGCTTTGGCCTTGGTGGCCTCGCCCACGATAATCTCCTGGCCTTCCTTAAGTTCGCCCGCCGCCAGTTCGGTGTAATTGTCATCGCTGATGCCGGTGGTGATGGGCACGCGCACCGGCTCCGCGTTTTGGATGATCCACACCCCGAACCCTTTTTGCAGCTTGACCACGGTCTGCTTGGGCGGCACGAACCGGAGCGCGGCATTGGGCACCCGTAAAATATTATTTTTAAAAGCCGAGATGATGGTGGCGTTGGCGGTCATGCCGGGCTTGAGCTTGAGCTCGGGATTACTCACCTGGATCACCACATCGTAGGTGACCACATTGCTGACCGTGATCGGGGCGTTGCGGACCTGGGCGACCTTGCCCTTGAAAATGATTTCCGGATAAGCGTCCACCGTGAACTCCACCTCCTGGTCCACCTTGATCTTGCCGATGTCGGCCTCGTTGACATTGGTGTCAATCTGCATCTTGGTGAGGTCCTGGGCGATCAGGAACAGGGTAGGGGTCTGGAAGGACGCGGCCACGGTCTGTCCCACATCCACATTGCGCGAGATCACCACGCCGTCCACCGGCGAGACGATGTCGGTGTATTTAAGGTTGGTCTGGGAATAGTCCAGGGCCGCCTGGGCCTGGGTGACCTCGGCCGCCGCGGCCGAGACCTGGGCCTTGGCTAGGAAATAATTAGTCTCCGCGCTGTCGCGGTCGCTTTTGGCGATCAGGTTTTTGGAGGCCAGCTCGGTATAGCGGTCAAAGGTGCGCTTGGAGTCAATCAGGGAGGCGTTGGCTTTCTGCAGGTTGGCGCGGGCGAGGAACAGGTTGGCGGAGGCCTGCTGGACCTGAGCCTGGAAGATGGAGGGGTCTATCTGGGCGATCATTTGTCCCTGCTTGACCGGCGAGTTGAAGTCCACATAAATCTTGCCGATCCGGCCGGAGACCTGGGTCCCGACCGAGACGGTGCTGATCGGGTTGATGGTCCCGCTCGCAAAAACCGTTTCCTGAATGTCCCCCCGGGTGATCTTTTCGGTTTTGTAGGCAACCTCGTTCTGGTTCGTCCGGAGGAGCAGGTAAGCGGCCACGCCGCCCCCGGCCAGCACCGCGACCACCACAATAATAATTATTATCTTTTTCATCTTTCCCCCATGGCTTTCAATAGGGTCGCTTGCGCGATCTTATAATTATAAAGGGCCTGGATGTAGTTGGCCTGGGCGTTGGCAAAGGCGACTTCCGCGTCGGTCACCTCGATCGGGCTGCCCACGCCCGCGGTATAACGGCCGTTGGCCAGGTCCAGGTTCTCCTGCGCGCTCATTTGCGCCAATTCGGCCGCGGGCACGCTGTCCTCCGCGGCCATCAGGCTCAAATAGGCTTGCTGCACCTCGAGCATGATGCCTTGTCGGAGCAGTTCCTCGTTGGCCCCCGCGATATTGAGGTTGGCTTTGGACTCGTCCACCTGATATTTGGTGAGGAACCCGTTGAACAGCGGGACATTAAGATTGACCCCGACATTCCAGCTGTCTTTCAAGGGCTCGTCCAGGGTCTGCCCGCTCCACTGGTAGGCGGCGTTGCCGGTAAAATAAGGGGCGTACCCGGTCCAGGCCAGGTTGACCGAGGACTTGGCGGCCTTCTCGCGCGCGAGCGAAGATTTAAGGTCGGGTCGGTTCTGGTATGCGCGGTCCTTGGCCTGCTCAAAGGTGATCTCGTATTTCTGGAATTCCAGATTGTCCACCACCTCGAAGTCCGGCGCTTCCGGCAGTCCCATGGCATTATTGAGCGTAATCTTGGCCACCCGGAAGGCGTTTTCCGCCTGGATCATGCTGAGCTTGGAGTTGGCCCGGTCAACCTCGGCCTTGGTCACATCCAGGATAGGCCTCTGCCCGTTTTTAAAGAGCATCTTGGTCTTATCGAGCTT
>CAIUDS010000796.1 GCA_903897985.1 uncultured delta proteobacterium | reverse complement strand
GCTTGGCAAGATTAAATTGAGGAAAGAGATTAAGCTGATTAAAGAGGCATCAAGCAGCGCCGAGGCGATTATGGGCTTAATCATCTTAATCAATTTTATCCGTTTCACCAGTGCAAGGGCGTGGGCAGCCCGCAACGGCGGGTTTTCAAGATCGGGCCAGGCGAAAAGGATTAGGGACGCTGTTCGCAGTCTCAACCCAGGATCGAATAACTTCTGAGGTCTGGCAGAAGCCAAAAAATACTTTTTTGCTTTTTGCCAACAAGGCGTTTGACGGGAGTGGTGTATTCAGAGCATTTTAAGGTTCGCAGGCAAGAGTGCCTGATTCTTGACAGCGGTGGCTAAAAGGTTTAGCATTAATTTGGGTTTTTATTGGAAGAAAAAGGGATAAAGCAGGAAGAGCACTATTTGGTGTTCGAGGCCGGGGGCTATCCCTTGGCGGCTAAACTGGGCCAGGTGCGGAAGGCTTATTTTGAGGGCGAAGCCATTCCGGAGGGCGAGATTTTGGAGTTGGGAAAAATCTTAGGGCGCGGTCAGGGCGAAAGTAAATATTATCTTGAGGTCTCGGCCTCGGGCCGGAAGATCCCGGTCCGGGTGAACAAGATCGAGCCGATCAAGGACCTGCAATTGGCGGTGTGGCTGGAGTTTCCGAGGCTGATGCGGCGGCCGGATAACAAGATGCTCAAGGGATTCTTTTTTGACGGGAGCCGGATGATCGCCTTGCTGGATTTCGAGCAGGTGTTCGGGGCGGCGCGGACATGAACGCGGAGCCGGCCGGAGCGGAATCCCGTCCGGGGACGGTCGAGCGCTGGCTGAATTTTTCCGTGGGGGGGAGGGCTTCGGCGGTAAGGCTGGACTGCGTGGTCCGGGTGGTGGACAAGATCGAGTTATTCCGGGTTCCGCTTGCGCCGCGCGAATTCAAAGGCGTGATCTATTTCAACGAGCGGGCGGTTGCGGTGCTGAACTGGGAGGCTTTTTCGGTGAGCGCGCCTTTGGCCGGACTGACGCTGATCCTGGAGCAGGGCAAGGACTGGCTCGCGATCGAAGTTGCGGAAACGGGCAAGGTGGAGGAATATCATCTGGGACCGGAGTCGAAGGCCAAGGGGTTCTGGCGGGAGCTGGATTCAAGCCGGGACATTTGGGGCCTGGATGAGTTCGAGTTGTTCAAGGCGGTTCGGCAGGATCATTCGCGGCCCGGAAGATTAGGAGGAAAAGATGGCAAAGAAGATATTGCTGGCAGATGATTCGATCACCATTCAGAAGGTGGTCCAGATCACCCTGGCGGACGGGGACTACAACCTGATCAAGGTTGACAACGGCAATGACGCGATGAACAAGGTGAAAAGCGAAAAGCCGGACCTGGTTTTGCTGGATGTGGTGATGCCGGGCAAAAACGGATACCAGGTTTGCGAGGAGATCAAGAAGAACCCGGAGACCGCGAACATCCCGGTGATATTGCTGGCGGGCAGCTTCGAGGGCTTCGATGAGATCAAGGGCGCGGAGATCGGCGCGGATGGATACATTATCAAACCGTTCGAGTCGCAGACCCTGATCGGGAAAGTGGAAGAGATGCTCAACCGCTCGAAACCCAAGCGGCCAACGCCGGAGCCGGTGGCGCAGACGAAAACCCAGCCGGTGGAGCCGCCGCGGCAAGCGGTGGCGCCGGAGCCGGCGGCGCCGGTGAGCGAGGAAGTGAAAGATTTCATGGATTCGCTTTCCTCCGAAATGGACAAGCCCGCGGCGGCGAAGCCGGTGGAGCCGGCGCCGGTTGCGGAAGCGACGCCGGTTGGGCCGGCGATGGCAGTGGAGATGGCCGCGGAGGTAGCCGATGCGGAGGCGGTGATGGAAGGGGAAGCGGCGGTGGCCGAGGCGGTAGTTGAACCGGCCCAGGAAGCGGAGCAGTTATGGGGCGAAGCGGAAATGGTGACGGGCGAAACCAATGAGCCGGTGGCCGAGGCGGAGATGGTGAGCGAGGAGCAGCTTTGGGAACAACCGCCGATGGAAAGCGATGATATCTCGGCGGGCGAGTCGGTGGCGGAAGCGGAAGCGGTGAGCGCGGAGCCGGTCGGAGAAGAGGCGGTGCTTGAGACCGAGCCGATCGCGGAAGCGGTTGCGGAGCCGGAAATGTTTGCGGAACCGATGGCAGAAGCGGTTGCGGAGCCGGAAATGTTTGCGGAACCGGTTGCGGAGGAAGCGCCGGTGTTAGAGTCGTATCCGACGGTTGAAGCGGTGCCGGTTGCGGAAGCGATCCCGGAGTCGGAATTGGTTTCGGAGCCGGAGCCGGCGGTTGCGGAGTTCGCGCTGGAGGCGGAAGCGGCCGGGGAGCCGATGATGGAAACGGTCCCGGTGGCCGAGCCGATCGGCGAGCCCGGGATGCTGGGGGAAGAAATGGCCATGGCAGCCGAGCCTTTGGCGCCGGAGGTGAACCTGAAGGGGATCGAGACCAGGGCGCAGGCGGCCGCGGAAGAGATCGCCAGCGCGGTCCAAGGCGGGTTGAGTCACGAAGAACTGGTCGCCCTGATCCGGGAGACGGTCGAGCGGGTGGCCTGGGAAGTGGTGCCGGAACTGGCCGAGACCCTGATCAAGGAAAGAATTTCGCGCTGGGAAGCGCAGACACAATAAAATTCCGCCCGGTTGATATGTTGATAAGATGATAAGTTGATAAGCAAATCCCGGGCATCGCGGCGCAGCGTATTTTTATCAACCCATCAACTTATCAACCTATTTTTTTATTTGAATTTGAGGAGGAATTTGGGGAATGGGCGCAAAAGAATTGCCCAAGAATTTTGAGCCGAAAGCATCGGAAAAGCGCTGGTATGATTTTTGGGAAGAGGGGGGATATTTCAAGCCGGGAGTGAAGCCCGGGGTCGCCAATTATTGCATCGTGATCCCGCCGCCCAATGTCACGGGCGTTCTTCACCTGGGCCACGCGCTGAACAACACGATCCAGGATGTCCTGGTCCGGTATCACCGGATGCGGGGCGAGAATGTGCTCTGGCAGCCGGGCATGGACCACGCCGGCATTGCCACCCAGTATGTGGTTTCCAAGGAGCTGGCCAAGAAGGGCATTAGTCGTCAGGAATTGGGCCGGGAGAAATTCATCGAGCAGGTCTGGAAGTGGAAAGAGGAAAAAGGCGGACAGATCATCGAGCAGTTGAAGCGGCTGGGCGCGAGTTGCGACTGGACGCGGACGCGCTTCACGATGGACGAGGGGTTGTCGCGGGCGGTGCGCGAGGTATTCGTCAGGCTGTATGAAGAGAAGCTGATTTACCGCGGGACCTGGCTGGTGAACTGGTGCGTGAGTTGCGGGACCGCGCTCTCGCAACTGGAGGTTGAGTTGTCGGAGAGCGACGAGCAGGGGCAGCTTTGGTATATCAAGTATCCGTTTGTGGAGGGCACGGGGGCATTGGTAGTGGCAACCACCCGGCCGGAGACATTGCTGGGAGACACCGCGATTGCGGTGAACCCGGAGGATGATCGGTACCGGGAGGTGATCGGCAAGCCGGTGAAACTGCCCTGCACGGACCGGCGGATCCCGGTGATCGGCGACCCGTATGTGGACCGGGAATTCGGGACCGGCGCGCTCAAGATCACGCCCGGACATGATTTCAACGACTACGAGATCGGGCTGCGGCATAACCTCGAGGTGATCCCGGTGATTGACACCAATGGCAAGATGATGGGGCCGGTCGGGAAGTATCTGGGGATGGACCGGTTTGAATGCCGCAAACAAATCGTGAAGGACTTGGAGGAACAGGGGCTGCTGGAAAAGATCAAGCCCTATCCGGTGCGGCCGGGGAGATGTTACCGGTGCAAGACCATTGTGGAACCGACTTTGAGCACGCAGTGGTTTGTGAAGATTCGGCCGCTGGCCGAGCCGGCAATCGCCGCGGTGAAAGAGGGCAGAGCGCGGATCATCCCGGAGCCGGAGCAGAAGAAATATTTCAACTGGATGGAGAATCTGAGAGACTGGTGCATTTCGCGCCAGATCTGGTGGGGGCACCGCATCCCGGCATGGCATTGCAAGGACTGCGGCGAGCTCACGGTGAGCCGGACCGACCCGACGGAATGCTCGAAATGTCATTCCCAAAAGATCGAGCAGGACCCGGATGTTCTGGATACCTGGTT
>CAIUDS010000795.1 GCA_903897985.1 uncultured delta proteobacterium | reverse complement strand
TCGCGGCCATCGCGGTCTGCTTCGTGGTGATCTACTGGAAATTTGACAAGACCGTGGTCAAATACTTCACCATGCCCATGCAGAAGGCCATCGAGGGCAAGGGCAAATTCCAGTTCATCTCGCCGGCGGAAGGGTTTTTCTTCGACCTCAAGCTTTGCGCCGTGGCCGCAATCTTCGCGGCCTCACCCATGATTTTCTACCAGCTCTGGAGATTCACCGCGCCCGCGCTCTACAAAAAAGAACGGCGGTTTGTGCTGCCCTTTATTTTCTTTTCCACCTTGCTCTTCGTGGGCGGGGCCGCGTTCGGATATTTCGCGGTATTCCCCTTCGCGTTCCAATATTTCGCCATGTTCACCTTCTCCGACATCCAGATCAACCCGCGGCTGGACGAATATTTCTCGTTTGCCTCGCGCATGCTGCTCGCGTTCGGACTGGTGTTCGAATTCCCGCTGGTGGCCATGTTCCTCGGCCGCATCGGACTGATCGGCCCGGGCTTCTTCAACCACAACCGCAAATACGCCATCGTCATCATCTTCATCGCCGCGGCGATCCTCACTCCCGGACCCGATCCCATCAGCCAGTGTCTGCTCGCGTTCCCGCTCTGGATCCTCTACGAGATCAGCGCCGTGCTGGTATGGATGGTGAGGCCGAGGGAGCCGAAGCCGGAAGCGCCGGCGGGGTGAGCTTAAGCGGTGAACGGTGCACGGTTCATGGTACACGGTAAGGCGGTGCACGATCTCGCATTTACCGTTCACCGTTTACCTTTGACCGTTGACCGGAGCTTTAGATCACGCCCTCTTTCTTGAGCTCGGCGAGATCCTTCTCGGTGAATCCCAAATATTTTTCATAGACCTCGAGGTTATGCTCGCCCAGGCGCGGGGCGCTGCGAGTGATCTCGCCCGGGTTCGCGCTCATTTTGATCGGGAGGCCGGGTGTGGGCACCTTGCCATAGACTGGGTCCTCCGTCCACTTAATCATGTCCCGCGCCATCAAATGCGGGTCCGCATTCACTTCCTCCGTCCGCGCCACCTTGCCGCACGGGATCCGGTTCTCGACCAGCACCTTCTCGATCTCGTCCCGCGTGTGCGCGCTCATCCAGTCAATAATATATTGCCGGTAGTCTTCGCGGTTCTTGGTGCGCTGGATCACATTGGAAAATCTCGGGTCGTCGGCCAGTTCCGGATGCCCGATGATCGCGCAGACTTTTTTCCACTGCGCGTCGGTCAAAAACACCACCGCGATGTTGCCGTCCTGGGTCTGATAGATATTCCAGAACGGGACCGCTTTTTTCTTGTCGCCGGAAAAGAAGTCGTCAAAGGTCCCGCCCACCGCCTCGCTCAGGGTATGCTCGACCTCCGCGGTGCTCCGCTGCTGCAGCGCGCGGTAGTTCTGGAAATAGAGCACATCCTGCATGGAGACATCAATGAGCTGGCCCTTGCCGGTGCGCTGCCGATCCAAGAGCGCGAGCAGGACTCCGTAGGCCGCGTAGGAACCGCTGACCAGGTCGCCGAAGAAAATGGAATGGACGCGGTCGGGGATGCCAAGACCCCAGAGGATTCCGGAGGTGGCCTGGGCGATGATGTCAAAGGCCACGCGGTCCGCGTTGGGGCCGGTGTGTCCAAACCCGGTGATCGAGCAGAAGATCAGGCCGGGATGAATCGCGGCCAAGTCCTGGTATCCGATCCCGGCCTTGGCCATCGCGCCCGGCGCCAGGTTCTCGACCAGGACATCAAAATGCTTGACCAGATTGAGAAAAATTTCCTTGCCCCGGGGCTTGCGCACTTCCAGCGTGATCCCCTTCTTGCTCCGGTTCCAGTTCGACATCCCCCGGTCCAACCCCGGCACCGGCGCCATCAGCCAGCGCATGCCCTCGCCCAGCGGCGGCTCCAGCTTCACCACCTCGGCCCCATAGTCCGCGAGCATCTCCGTGCACCTCGGCCCGCTCAAAAACTGCGACAAATCCAAAACCTTGATCCCTTCCAAGATCTGCTTCATGGGTCCTCCCCGGAAATTTATCAGGTTTCCAGATACCACTTTCTCCCAAAAAAGGCAAGCCCGATCCGGGTCTTGCCCATCACCACTTCCGCTTAATCTGGTATTCTGGTACCAGAATACCAGATTAAGCGATTTGCGCGGGCTTGCGCGAGCGGAGCTTGGAAAGGCGGCACGCATGGGCGCACGAAAAGCCGGGGCCGGGCAAGTGATCCGGGCTTTTTTTCCCATGTCCGGGAAAACCGGCCGGTTAATTTTATTTTGCCGGCGGTTCCATCAGCAGCAGGTGGAATTGCTCGATCCGGTTAATGGTGACCTTGACTGTTTTGGTCTCGCAGTCCAGTAAATGGCCGCCGGATTTCGCATCGCGGCTGAGGAAATGGAAATGATAGCCCGGAGCATTGACCCCGCTCATAAAAGCCGGGAACCAGTAACCCACGGCCGTGCCTGATTGATCCGTAAGCTCGAATATCCGCTGACTTTTCACCGCGACCGCCAGAACCGGAAAAGGCGAATCTTGTTTCGGCACCGAGCGGACCCTGGCCTTGCGAAACTCGCCTTCCACCTTGATGGCGTAAATGCCGTCCTTGGCCTTAAGCATCTCATCCAGCGCCCGCTCCAGTTCCGCCAGGCTCATGGGCTTTTCCAGCAAGACCGGCTTTTCGTTTTTAAAACGGCTTACCATGGCGAAGGGGGTCTTCATCGAGTCTGTTGCCGGATGCGCGATTCCATCCACCGCGACCTGGTAAATTCTTCCATCCAGCTCAACCATCTCGCCGTCCAGGCCGTCAAAAGTTCCGATCCCGAAATCTCCCAGGCGGCGCAAGGCCTGGAGCGAAAGCCGGCCGCGGAAATCCCCCTGCTCCAGCGCGGCCATGGTCGAGACCTGGAAGAGGGTTTCGCCGCGCGGTCCCGAGCCGCTGAAGCCGAACAGCATAAGCAAGACCGAAAGCGCCAGCCATTTCCGATGAAGATGATTTTTCATGATTTGATCCATGCTCCTTTGCCCGTGGGCATGAGTGGGTCAGGTTAGCTCTGGTATTTTTGGTCAAGTTGAAGTTTTTCGTCAAGTCCGAGCAGCGAAGTGAACTCCGAGAAACTCATCAGCCGGTCTTTGATGCCGCAGCTTGATCCTTTTTCCAGAAGTTCGGAATAAGCTCCCTGGATCGCCTTCGCGCTCGCAAACAAACCCGTGAGCACATAGCCCACGCTGAGGAACCCGAGTTTATGGTATTCCTCCAAATCCAGCGTCGGCGTCCGGCCCCCTTCAATCACATTCACCACCAGCGGCCCCGGAACTTCCCTCCCAATCCGTTCCAGTTCCTCCCGGCTCCGCGGCGCCTCCACAAAAATCAGGGTCGCTCCCGCTTCCTTATATAATTTCCCCCGCCGGATCGCTTCCTCCAGGCCCAAAGGCTCCAGCGCGTCCGTCCGCGCGATGATCGCAAAGTTGGCATCCCCTTTCGCTTTCTTCGCCGCCCTGATCTTGGCCGCGTGCTCCTCCGCCGGCACCACGCTCTTCCCGGCCAGATGACCACACCGTTTGGGCCAGGTCTGGTCTTCCAGCAGAATCCCCCGCGCCCCCATCGCCACCAGTTCCTTCACCATCCTTTGAACATTCAGCACGCCCCCAAATCCGGTGTCGCCGTCAACAATCACGGAAATTTTCACCGCCCTGCAGACCCGCCGCGCGACCTCCAGGATTTCGGTCTGGGTGAGGATGCCGATATCCGGCTCGGCCAGATAAGTCGCCGCCACCGCATACCCGCTCACC
>CAIUDS010000794.1 GCA_903897985.1 uncultured delta proteobacterium | reverse complement strand
CGCGTTGGCGCAAAAGGAAGAGGGCGACATCATCGGCTTCCGCGGTCCATATGGAAATGTATTTCCCCTGGATAAATGGCAGGGCAAGAATCTTTTGTATATCACCGGCGGAATCGCGCTGCCGCCGCTTCGGTGCGTGATCTGGAACTCACTCGATTTGCGCGACCAATTCAAGGACATCACCATCGTTTACGGCGCGCGCACCGTAGCCGACCTGGTCTATAAATATGAACTCGAAGAATGGTCGAAACGGCCGGATGTGAAGGTCCTGACCACGGTTGACCCGGGCGGTGAGACCCCGGACTGGAAAGGTTCCGTTGGATTCGTTCCTACCATAGTAGAGAAGGAGAATCCTTCGGCGGAAAACACCATCGCCCTGGTCTGCGGACCGCCGATCATGATCAAGATGACTCTGCCCATCCTGGCCAAGCTCGGGTTCTCGCCTGAAAATATTTTCACCACCCTCGAGAACCGCATGAAATGCGGCATCGGCAAATGCGGCCATTGCATGGTCGGCAAAATCTTCGTCTGCAAGGACGGTCCGGTCTTCACTTTAGCCCAACTCAATCAACTCCCGCCGGAATACTAATCCACCCCAAAAACATAGAGGGCACGGAGAATAGGAAACGGGTCAAGGGTCCGCGACCCCTGCGCAGCTTAATTCGCTCCCTCCCGAATACTGAGCAAGCCGTTGCTCGCCTCTCGGTTTATCCCGGCCGGAGAATGTGGCATCCTATTCGCAGGGACGAACGCGATGAAACCGTTGGAAGAGATAATCAAGGAATTGCCGCCGGATTTGCAGCAGGAGGTCCTGGACTTCGCCCAATTTTTGCTCAACACCCGGGCCAAGCCCAAACCGAAAAAATTGAGGTTAAGCTGGAAAGGCGGCTTCAAGGAATTCCGCGACCAATATACCTCGCTTGAGCTCCAGAAAAAGGCCCTGGAATGGTGGGGCGTTTGAAATATCTGTTGACACCACAGTCCCTTATCATTTGACAACAAAAAAAATCATGCCATTGGCTTGGGAAGGCTGCGACGGGAGCGGTGTATTCAGGCTTTGTTTTTAGGCGATTACATTTATAATAGCAAGTTCTGGGGTTTAGTGGAGGTTTAAGCCATGAAGTTGACCGTGATTCCGGAGCGTTGCAGCGGGTGCCGGCTATGCGAGCTGGCCTGCTCGATCAAGAAGTTCGGGGTGGTCAATCCGAAAAAGGCCGGGGTGCATGTGATGGTGGTGTATCCGGCGCCGGTGATCCGGATGCCGATTTTCTGCCACCAGTGCAAGGATCCGAAGTGCGCGGAGAACTGCCCGGTGGACGCGATCGCCTGCGAGGACGGCGTGGTGAAGATAAATGAAAAGGAATGCATCGGTTGCGAGCAATGCATCATCTCCTGCCCGTTCGGCTCGATCTTCACCCACGAGGACATGGAAGCGCCGTTCAAATGCGATTTGTGCGGGGGCGAGCCGGAATGCGCCAAGGTCTGCCCGACCAAGGCCCTGATCTATGTGCCCAAGCATCTGCTCGGACAGGCGCACCGGATGGAGAATGTGCTCAAATACGCGCACATGAAACAGGTCGAGTATTTCGAGAAGGGCGAGAAAAAAATTATCCACTATACCGAGACGGAGAAGAAAGATAATAATTCGAGGAAAGAATGAACAAGATCGGCGGATATTTCGGAAAGATTTTAGCGGTGGATTTGACTTCCGGGCAGGCAAAGCCTGTCGAGTTCGAGCCGGGGTTCGCGCTGCAATACATCGGCGGCCGCGGCTTCGGGGCCAAGCTGCTGTTCGACCAGCTCAAGAAACACGATTTCCAGATTGACCCGCTCTCGCCCGAGAATGTTCTGACCATTTCCCCCGGCCCGCTTGCCGGGACCTACATGCCCGCGAGCGGCAAGACCAGCTTTGTGAGCCTGTCGCCCGCGACCGGGATTTACGGCGATTCGAGCATGGGCGGCAGCTTCGGCGTCGAGCTTCGGCAGGCCGGGTATGACGCGCTGGCGCTTTACGGGAAAGCCGCGGAGCTGTCCTATCTCTGGATTGACAACGACAAGGTCCGGATCGTGCCGGCGCCGGAGTTGAAGGGCAAGACCGTGCTCGAGACCGAGGGGATGCTGCGGCAGAAGACGCAGGACCAGGGTCTGAAGATCATCACCATCGGCCCGGCCGGGGAGAACCAGGTGGTGTTCGCCTGCATCACCGGCGACTGGGGGAGGAACGCGGGCAGGTGCGGGATCGGCGCGGTGATGGGTTCGAAGAACCTGAAGGCGATTGCGGTGCGGGGCACGCGGGATCTGCCGGTGGCGGATTTGCCGAGGCTGGTCAAGGCGAGCAACGAGGGGTTCGCGCTTTTGGCCCAGCACCCGATGTTCGAGTTCTGGCAGAACCAGGGGCTGATGAGCGTGATTGACTACATTAATAATGTGGGCGTGATGCCGAGCTACAATTTCAAGGACGCGTATTTTGACCGGGCGGAAAAGATCAACGGCTACACCATGGAGGATCATTACAAGATCGGGAACACCGCTTGTTTCGCCTGCCCGATGTGCTGCGGGAACATCTGCCTGGTCAAGCAGGGCGAATATTCGGGCACGGTGGTCGAGGGGCCGGAATACGAGACCGCGTGCATTTTCGGGTCGAACCTGGGCGTGGATAACTTTGCGTTCATTCTCAAAGCCAATCAGCTCTGCGACGAGTTGGGCATAGACACCATCTCGACCGGCAACCTGATCGGCGCGGTGATCGAGGGCTATCAGGAGGGCATCCTGGATCTGGACGACACCGACGGGGAGGTCTTGGGCTGGGGCGACGAGAAGGCGATTATCAGCCTGATGGAAAAAATCTCGAAGAAGCAGGGGCTCGGCGAAATTCTCGCGGGCGGCTCCAAGAAGTTGATCGCGGAATTCCCCAAACTTTCCAACCTGATCAGCCAGGTCAAGGGCCTCGAGCAGAGCGCCTATGACGGCCGGGTGGCCATGACCATGGCGCTCAGCTATGCGACTTCCGACATCGGCGCCCACCATACCCGGGCCTGGCCGATCGCGTTCGAACTCGAGGCCGGGAAAAACTGGACCATGGAGAAAAAGGTTGACTTGGTGGTTTATCATCAGACCATCCGGCCGCTGTTCGATATGCTCGGGGTATGCCGGCTGGCCTGGATCGAGCTCGGCTTCCCGGAGCAATTTTACGAAACCGCTTATCAGGCCGTGACCGGAGTGAATTACAGCCTCAAGGATTTGCTCGAGCGCTCGCACCGGGTTTATGACCTGACCCGGCTGATCATCAGCCGGCGCGGTATTGGCCGGAAGGACGACTATCCGCCCGAGCGCTGCTTCATCCAGCCGGTGCTGTCCGGGCCGCATGCCGGCAAAAAGCTGGACCGCGCGGCTTACGAGCAAATGCTCGACCTCTACTATCAGAAGCGCGGCTGGACTCAAGACGGAATGGTTTCCGCGGAGCGCGAAAAGGAATTCCTGTCCGAGCCGGGAATTATCTGAATCTTCCGGACCGGTTATAAAATTTTCATGCCCGCCTCGAACCAACCGCCGGTTCGCGGCATCTAAATATAGAACACGGGAAAAAATCCCGCGGCAAGGATCGAGAGACCGGAGGTCCGGCGCAAGAGGTGGGACATGATTTTTAAAAATGGGACAAATAGGTTAAATTTATATGTGGGCGACTTAAGCGCCTGGAATGGGCAGAAGATGATGGGAGAAAAGATGGAGTTTGAAGAGCGGCGAAAGTATCCGAGGATCCGGCTGATTGCGAAAGTGAGTCTGGGCGAATGGGGGCAGTCCCATTATTTTTATTCCATCGATTTGTCCGTGGGGGGCATTTTCCTGGAAACCGATCACGCTTACCCGGAAGGGAGCCGGCTGGAACTGGAATTCGCCCTGCCGGAAATCGCGGACAAGCTCAAACTGGTGGGCGAGGTGGTCCGGGTGGACCCGCCGGAGGCGCGGCAGAGCGGAACCATTCCCGGCATGGGGATTCGCTTCATCAAAATAGACCTTGACACCCAGGCCATGCTTGCGGACTTCATTGCGCGCGAGTTGGCGCGAAAATAGTCGGCGGAGGCGGCCGGATGTATGATCTGGCAATCCTGGGGGGCGGCCCGGCCGGGCTGGCCGCGGCGATCTATGCGGTGCGCAAAATGCTCAAGACCTGCCTCGTCAGCATGGACATCGGCGGTCAGATCCTGCTCACCAGCGATGTCGAAAATTACCTCGGGTTCGAGCTCATCTCGGCCCCGGACCTGGTCCAGAAATTCGAGAGCCAGGTCAACCAGTTTAACCTCGAACAATTCCTGGGCGAGAAGACCGCGCGGCTTCAAAGCCGGGACGGCCATTTCCTGGTCACCACCGACTCGGGCCGCGAAATCGAGGCCCAATCCGTTTTGGCGGCCACGGGCAAGCGCTCACGCCTGCTCGGGGTTCCGGGCGAAAAAGAATTTTCCGGCAAGGGTCTCAGCTACTGTTCCACCTGCGACGCGCCCTTTTTCAAGGGTCATCCCGTGGCCGTGATCGGCGGCGGCAACAGCGCCTTCGAGGCCGCGGTGGACAACCTCAAACTCGCGCCCACGGTCCACCTGATTAACATCGGCGACCATTGGCTGGCCGACGAGGTTTATCAAAAAATCGTGCTCAACGACCCGAGGCTGGTCCCGATGCTGAGGACCACGGTCAAGGAAATCCGGG
>CAIUDS010000793.1 GCA_903897985.1 uncultured delta proteobacterium | reverse complement strand
GGTTGACGCCGACGCCGATGGGGAGCAATCCGAGCAGGAGCTGGTGGAAATGGTCGCTGCTGATGGTCATGGCAACGGTCCCGTCGCCGGTGGCGTTGAGCCGGACTTCAAGCGGGGACTTGGTAAAATCTATTTCCGCGTTCAGGTCCGGGTCGGAGAGTTCGAGTTTTAGGATCATGCGCTTATGGCTGATGACCTCGCGCAGGAGCGGTTCGAGGCGCGGGAAGGCTTGCAGAAATCCTCCGATAACCTGTTCGACTTCGCGGCTGTCCTTGAAACAAGTCACGACTTGGCGCGCTCCTTGCGCTCCTTGGCCGGGATCGCGATTTCATTGACAAACCTTTTCAATTCGAACTGGAGTTCCTTGCGGGTCAGGACGCGGGAGTCGAACATATCGAACTCGAAGAGCAGGAGCGGGATGCCCGCCTTTTTGCAGGCTTCCTTGAACAGGCCCACGCCGCCCCAGGCGTGTTTGCATGCGACATGTCCGGCCATGATCCCGCAGTCGGCCTGGAAGCGCTTGTGCAGGGTCATGAAGTCGTCAATATACCTGTTCATATTAAGGCGGAACTGGCGGGACATGGGCCCGGCATTGACGGTCAGTTTGCCCAGGTCGTAAAGCGCGGTGTCCATGTTCTTGGTATTGATCCAGCCCTCGGAGCAATAATATCCGAAGATGTCCATTGGAATGGTCAGTCCCAGTTCGGCCTCCATCCAGTCGTAAAGCTGGATGTCCCACCAGACCGGGTCCTGATACCAGATCGCCCGGACCTTCTCGTCAAAAAATTTCACGCCGCTCTCGACCTTGCGTTTGGCGTCTTCGGCCAATCCTTTGGCAATGGCCTCGCCCAGGGGCGACCCGATCAATGTGATCATCAGCACCATGGTAAAGGCGCAAAGCTTGCTCGGCTGCATGGTGGGCTTGAGCGAGCGGTATTCCATCCATTGCCAAAGGTATTCCGCGGTGCGGTTGGCGGTCTCGCAGACCTGCTTGAGTTTTTCCCACTCGAGCTTGCGGCCGGTGTGTTTTTCGAGGAACGGGATGAGTTCGCGGAGCTGGGAGGCCATGTATTGATAGGTGCGCTCGTCGTCGTAAGCGGGCGCGTCAATGGCAAAGCAGGGGACCTTGTTGCGGAGTTCGGCCATGGAATTGAACGCGGCCACCTGGGAATCGCAGGGGGTATTGATGCCCACGATGCAGCAAGGGTCGGGATATAGCCCCTTGACCACGGCGCCGATCCCGCCCTTGTCCGCGGAGCAGCATTCGGGGGAATATCCCGCGGCCTCGGAAGCGTCAATCAGGGCCTCGGTGTCGGCCTGGTCGCCGAGGATGGAGCAGAGCGCGGACATTTCCGCGAGCGGCACATGGTTGACATCGTCGCCCAGGGCGAAGATCAGGGGCGGGCCGAAGCCGATATTATGCCAGACCGTGGGCAGGCCCGCGTCGGCTTTTTGGAACTGGTCAATCACCAGTTTCTGAATATTTTCCAGCAGACCGTTCATGCCCAGTTCTTCCTCGTCCGCGGCAAACAGGCTCTTCATATCCGCAAGGGTCTTCCAGACCGTTTCCCACTCGCGTTGTCGCGTTTTGCCCAGGATCGGCATCAGACTTGCTCCCTGCCCGCGATTTTTTCGAGGAAAGCCTGAATCCGGGTCTTGAGTTGGCCGGTGGACACGGTGCCGTATTCGCGGTCCAGGACCAGGAGCGGTTTGGGATCCTCTTGCAGGCGGTGTTTCAAATTGTGGGCGTCGCCCGACCAGACTTGGCAGAACTTGAGGCGCTGGAAAACGATGCCCGCGGCGTGGCAATCCTGGTATAGCTCCATCAGCGCCTGGTAGCGGCCTGGAAATTCGCCCATCATGCGGGCGCAGGGGATCTGCTCTAAATAGGACCGGGCAATCGCTTCGAGCGGATTCGCGCCCGGCTCGATCATTTGGCCCAGGCCGCGGGTCCCGAAGCAGAACAAATCGCCGGCGATATGGGCTCCCTGGCTTTCGAGCGCGCGGATGAAGCGCGGGTCATCGAGCGGACCCCCGGTCAGGACCAGTCGGCCGCGGATGTCGGTGATCGGCTCGGAGTCTTTGGCGGCCTCGAACAGACGGTCGGCCAGCGCGGTGAATTTCTCCGCCGGCAAAATCCGCGCCGCCACAGTCACGGTCAGCATATCCGAGCCTTTGAGCCTTGGGTCCTTGTTGCGGCGCAAAGCATCCAACTTTTGAATCCGGTCCCGGACTTGATTCATCTGCTGGATCGCCTCGTTCAAAGCGTCGTTTGTAACATGGACTGAAAAATGGTTCTCCAGAGATTGCTTAAGCCGCTCCAATTCTTCGACATACCAGTAGAACTGGCCGGGCCGGAGGCTTCGCGGGACGGTGAGGAAACCGTGATAGGAGAGGCTGGATTTTTGAACCAGGACATCATGCGCGCGGCGGACATGGTCGCAGGTGTTGAGCGAGATTTGCCCGGCCAGGAAATCATATTGGCCGTCCAGGACCGCGGCGGTTACATGGCGGCAAAAGGAACAGGTGAGATGGCTGAGATAGGCGTCGCCGCTGGACGAGTCCTCGACCCCCAGACCGGTCAGGCGCAGCGGATAAAGCCCCGCGGCCAAGAGCAGCTCGGGCGGGACATAACAGCAGAAATATCCGAGCACCGGTTTTCCGGAATTCAGCGCGGCCGCGGGCCTGACATTTTGGACCAGGGCGGAAAGCTCGTTCAGGATTTCGGCTTTTTCGGAATTTCCGTTCAAAGTTTCTCCCGCCTGCGAATCTTTCGCACTTCCCGGATCATATCACAGACCGGTTTCTCTTCGCAATTGCGGCAGTCCAGTTCCGCGCATTCATAGCCGCCGTCCTCTGAAAGCGCGATCCGCCGGTGTTTGCCGGCAAGGATTTTCGCCTCCGAGGCGATGGCGGCAAAGGGCTCGACCTCGCTGCGGCCCCTGGTGACGAAAATGGATTCCACGCCCAGGACCTGGGGCAATTCTTTTTGGTATGCGGCCCTGACCGCGGCGGCGAGGAGAGAAAAATTCAGGCCGGCGGCGACCGCGTTTTTGCTCGCGCGCAGCCAGAGCCGTCCCGGGACCATGCGCGCCATGAGTCCGGGCAGGAGTTCGGGAAAATATTGCAGAGCCTCGAGGCCGAGCGCGTCCGCCCCGCTTTCCTTGACCGCGAGGCAGATCACCTGGGCGTAAGCGTGCGCGGTCCCGGCCGCCTCGGCCAGGTCCGGGCCGACCAGGCAGAAGCGATTATCGCGCACCAATTTTTTTTCCCGGGTCCAGAGCACGGCGTTCACCGAGAGACGATCGGGCGGTCCCAGCTCGACCGCGGTGTCCTGCGCGGAGACAAGCTTTCTTGCCGGCCCCGGTTCTTTTTGCATTCGTTTCCGATAAGCGTCGAGTCCCGGAGAAAGCTCCCGCGCTTCTGCGCCAAATTTACTTACGAGCCGATGGGCGCGCTCGATCAAACCGCGCATGTCCACGGGGCCGGAGACCTTGCCCACCCCCAGTTTTATCTTCATAATAAATTCAACCAACTTGCGCTGAAAGCGCTTTGGACTGCGGTGGCAGCGCCACCGCTTTTTCTTCCAAGCAGGACCATGAACTTAAAAGCGGCGTCGTGGACGCCGCAATCCAAAGTGCGCTGGTGCGCACGGAAAACTGGGGGTGGCAAGGGCCGGAGCGGAGCATTATTTTGTCCGGGCCGAGTCCGAGGCGATGAGCGCGGCCCCGAGCGCGCCGATGATTTGCGGGTCCACTTCGGGCGGGAAGCGGGTCAAGTCGAATTTCAGTTTGTTCGAGATGGCGTCAATCACCCCGCGGTTTTTGGCCACGCCGCCGGTGATGACCAGGTCCGGCTCGATGCCCACGCGCTTGACCAGGGACGCCACCCGGCTGGCGAGCGAGAGGTGGAGGCCCTTGACGATGCGCGGGAGGGGCACGCCCTCGTTGACCAGGTTGATCACCTCGGACTCGGCGAACACCGAGCACATGTTCCCGATCATGCAGGGTTCGCCGTCCGAGAAATGCATTTCCGCAAGCTGGTCGAGCCGGAGTCCGAGCACGCGGCACATCATTTCGAGGAACCTCCCGGTGCCCGCGGCGCATTTGTCGTTCATGGCGAAGTCGAGCAGGTTGCCGTCCTTGTCAACGCTGATGACTTTGGTGTCCTGCCCGCCGATGTCGAGCACGGTGCGCGCGGAGTTGAGCGCATGGTGGGCTCCGCGTCCGTGGCAGGACAGTTCGGAGATGTTGGAATGGGCAAAGGGCACCTGGGCGCGGCCGTATCCGGTGCCGACCACAACCGCCACTTCGCTTTCCGCTTTGCCGGCCAGCTCGAGCGCGCGCCGGTAGATTTCCAGCGCGGTTTGGGCGGGATTGGTCGAGCTAGGCCCGATCACCGAGCTCAAGATTTTGTCATCTCCGAAAATCACCGCCTTGCTGGCGGTGGAGCCGATGTCCACGCCCGCGGTTATCAACATCTTTCTTTCCTTTCCAATTCAGGACTTCCAGCTTCTCCGAATAACCATAACAAAATATGTTTCCCGCGTCAACCCAAAAAGGCTTGCGCCTCGGCGTTTTGGGAATTGATTTTTTAATTCAATCAGCCTATAATTTGTCTGCGCTTTTAAAGCCAAAGGAAAAATATAATGGTCGGGGAAAAAATCAAAGACCTTCTTTTAGAGAACGAAAAGCTCAGAGTGGAGTTGGAACAGCTCAAGGCCCAAGGCCGGATGAGCCTTTCCGGTCAGCGCAGTTTTACGGGCCTTCCCGCTGACTTCACAATTGAGGGCCTGGAGGCAATGGTTCTGCTGGTTGATGAACAAGGAGCAATTAAATACGCCAATAGTCCGATGGCTAAGCTGCTAGGCGCCAAGGACAAAAAGGCGGTTTTGAAGACCCAACTTTCCCTGTGGGACGGCGAGAGCTCGCCGCTGGGAGCGGGTTTTCTTTCAGAGTTTGCTTCAACTGTGAGAAATGTTGGTCAGCGCTGTTTGCTGGAAAAAGAATTCCCAAGGTTCCCGCGAAACCGCTTGGCCCCGAGGGCAGAAATTCAAGCCCCCCTGGTCCTCCGCATTATCGGTTCCCCGGTTGGAGACTCCCGGCAGGTCAATATTTTGATTCAGGATGTCACAACCTTTTTCTGGCTGCAAGAGTTGTTCTCAAAGTGCGTTTCTTCCGAAGTGCTTGAGGAGCTTCAAAAACTTCCCGTCCATCATCTTCTTAGAGTGGAGATCAGGGAACTGACCGTGCTCTTTACGGATTTGCGCGGCTTTACCCTCGTGGCTCAGAATTCCGCGCCGGAAGCCATCGGCGAAATGCTCAATAGTTATTTTGCGCGAGCGACGCCCTGCGTGGAAAAATATAGCGGTTATCTGAATAAGTTCCTCGGGGACGGGATGATGGTGATTTTTGGGGCTCCGCTTCCCCAAAAAGACCATGCACTTCGAGCATTGATTTGCGCAGCGGAGATGATCCAACGCCATCGAGAATGGCAACAGGAGCAAAAAAATGCGGGCAAGCCCTCCGCCCCGGTGGGGATCGGCATTGTTACCGGCAAAATGATTGTCGGCAATATCGGCACGGAGAAACGAATGGAGTACACGGCTCTGGGGCACCCGGTGAATTTGGCGGCTCGGCTCTGCCAGGCCGCGGAAGGGAATGAGATTCTCACGGTCCCGGAAACTCACAGCTCTGCCCTCCAAGCCCAAAAGCAAAAGCCGGAAATTGAACAAATTCCTCACTTGAGCTTCAATCCAAAGGGCAAAATGGAGTTTAAGCATATTAAGGAACCGGTTGAAATAATCAAAGTTATCGCAAAATCGGATTAGAAAAGGGGTCCGAACCGCTTTAAGATTCATGGATCAATTAATATGACAAAGAAAAAATATCAGAGCATCAGGCCCGCGAAGGCTGGCAAACGACCTCAAAAGCCAAAACTTTCGCGGGAAGCTAACCTTACCTCGGAGCATCCCGGCAGATATTCCATAATTGAGAAAGGGTATGTGATAGGCGGGCAGGGTAAAGTTATGATCGCCTTTGATCAGCATCTGGAACGAGAAATAGCCGTTAAAGAACTTTTGCCAAAACCATTGGCAGGCTCTCCTGAAAAAAGCCCGGTGCGCCAAACCGCGGAAGCCACCGCGAGATTTCTAAGGGAAGCCAAGATAACGGGGCAGCTTGAGCATCCGGGCATTATCCCGGTTTATGAGCTTGGCCGGAGAGAAGATGGCTCGATTTATTACACCATGAAACTGGTCCGGGGAAGCACTCTGGCGGAAAAGTTGGAGGAATGCAAGAATCTCAAGGACCGGCTCTCGCTAATGACCAATTTCCTCGATCTGTGCCAGGCGCTTGCTTATGCGCATTCCCGGGGAGTAATTCACCGGGACCTTAAGCCCTTGAACATTATGGTCGGAGAATTCGGGGAGACCGTGGTAATAGATTGGGGCTTGGCCAAGGTTAAAGGCAAGAAGGATCTTCGCGCCAAAGATCTGAAACAAAGAGCCCGAGTGATCGAAAAAAACATAGGCGGCCAAACCATTCCGGATCAGCCGATGGGCACACCCTCCTATATGAGCCCGGAGCAGGCGGATGGAAATATCAAGGAGATGGATGAAAAAAGCGACATCTGGGGTTTAGGAGCGGTGTTTTATGAGATTTTAACCGGACATCCGCCGTTTGAAGGGGACACTGTTTATGAAATTATTGGCAAAGTCTTGAGCGAAGAAGTAATCCCGGTTCAAAAAATGGAGCCCGAAGCTCCGCCGGATTTAATTTTGATCGCGGAAAAATGCCTGCAAAAAGATAAAGACAAAAGATATAACTCAGTCCAGAAAATCGTCAATGAATTAAAAAAATACCTGACCTCTGCCATTGAAAAACAATCCCAAATCAACCTCGCCGAAGCCTACCTGGGTTATGGCCAATGGGCTGAAACCAAGGGCCTCCAGGAGCAGGCAAAAGTCTATTATGCCAGGTCGCTTACCCTCTTTGATCAACCCATTAGCCGCTGGAAATTGAATTATCTGGAAACCTATCTAGGTATAAAACTTTCTTTGAAAAATATATTTGAAGACCAAGGGGAGTTTTCTTGTATTACTTTCAGCCCGGATGCAAAGATAGTAGCCTCAGGAAGCCGGGATGGAAGCATCAAGCTCTGGGAGGTTGGCACCGGCAGGTTAGTTAAGACCCTGGAAAGGCATAATGAGACGGTTTATTCAGTTTCCTTTAGTCCAGATGCCAAGATATTGGCCTCAGGAAGTTCTGATGAAACCATCAAGCTCTGGGAGGTTAACACTGGCAGACTGCTCAAGAACCTGGAAGGGGATAATGGAATAGTCCTTTCACTTTCCTTTAGTCCAGATGCAAAGATCTTAGCCTCAGGAAGTTGGGGTGAAATCACCATCATCAACCTCTGGGAGGTGGGCACAGGCAGATTAGTCAAGACTGTGTTTGGAGGGATTAATGATGCTTCATTTTCCTTTAGTCCAGATGCCAAGATATTGGCATCGGTAGGCTCGAAAACCATCGGGCTCTGGGAGGTTGAAACCGGGAGACGGCTCAATACTCTGAAAGGGCATAACAATAGTGTCAATTCAGTTTCCTTTACTCCAGATGCAAAGACCTTAGCCTCAGGAAGTGAGGATAAAACCGTCAAGCTCTGGGAGGTTGACACTGGCAGATTACTCAAGACTCTGGAAGGGCATAATGATATGGTCAATTCAGTTTTCTTTAATCCGGATGCAAAGATGTTAGCATCAGGAAGTAGGGATCACACCATCAAGCTCTGGGAGGTTTCCACAGGAAAATTACTCAAGACCCTGGAAGGGCATAATGATGCGGTCCATTCAGTTTCCTTTAGTCCAGATGCCAACATCTTAGCCGCAAGAAGTAGGGATCACACCATCAAGCTCTGGGAAATTGAAACCGGTAGACTGCTCAAGACTCTGGAAGGGCATAAAAATGAGGTCAATTTAATTTTCTTTAGTCCAGATGCAAAGATCTTAGCCTCAGGAAGTTGGGATAGAACTATCAAGCTCTGGGAAATTGAAACCGGTAGACTGCTCAAGACTCTGGAAGGGCATAATGACGGGATCCTTTCACTTTCTTTTAGTCCAGATGCGAAGATATTAGCCTCAATAAGTAGGGATCACACCATCAAGCTCTGGGAAATTGAAACCGGCAGATTACTCAAGCCCCTGGAAGCGGCAACCTTTTCAGTTCCCTTTAGGCCCTTTGAATCAAACTTTATTAGTTTGGTGGACCCAGAAGCATCGACCTCTTCTGCTTCCTTTAGTCCGGATGCAAGTATCTTAGCCTCAGGACGCCTGTTTGGTATCCAGATCTGGGAGGTTGGCACCGCTAAACTGCTCAATACTCTGAAAGGGCACAATAGAGAGGTCCATTCCGTTTCCTTTACTCCAAATGCCAAGATATTAGCCTCAGGAGGCTGGGATAAAACTATTAGGCTCTGGGAGGTTGGCACTGGCAGGTTAATTAGGACCCTAGAGGGGCATAATGGAATGGTTTTTTCAGTTTCTTTTAGTTCAGATGTAAAGATCTTAGCCTCAGGAAGTTTTGATCACACTATCAAGCTCTGGGAGGTTGACACAGGCAGATTAGTCAAGACCCTGGAAGGGCATAATTGGACGGTTACTTCAGTTTCCTTTAGTCCAGATGCAAAGACCTTAGTCTCAGGAAGTGGGGATCAAACCATCAAGCTCTGGGAGGTTTCCAGCGGCAGATTACTCAAGACCGTGGAAGCACATAACGCGGTTTCTTCGGTTTCCTTTAGCCCGGACGGCAAATATTTAGCTTGGACAGCAGGAAAGAGAATACAAATAATGCCAATTTTAGATGAAATAACAAAGACCGATCCAGAAGAATTGCTTAAAAAGTATGAAAAAGAAACCGGAATGAAGGTGATCGGGATGGATATTCATTTCTGGAATCCATTTACAGGCAAGATTTATGAAAAGCCTTTGCGGTTGATGGAATAGAAGCCAGGGCGGCAGGCTCTTGACCCCCAAAAGATTGTTCCTTTACTCACTTCTTTCTTTTACGGTCGCTCGGTCTTTTTGTAGTGAGGATTTAATTGTTCGCAGACAAAAATGCATGCTCCCCGGATTTTCTTTGAGAATTTTGCATCTTGGCGGCAAAGGAAGAATCAAAATTTGGTTTCTCGGGGCTGAAGCAGAATATTGATTTTAATGTTATCAATCGCCATGACCATGTAGGCTTTGGGGTCATCGTAACCGGAAAGCTCGATCACGCGGGGCAGATTGGTTTCCGGGTCGAACACCACATTGACGCGGCTGGGCGCGCGGATCAGGTTCTGCGGGCTGCGCTCGAATTTCAGTTCACACATTTTCCGGCCCGAGTAGTCCACCATCCAGGCCTCGGGCTTCCGGGTGCCGAACGAGTTTTTGAGCAGGGCCGCGAGTCCGGGGAAATTCAGTTCATAGGGGTTGTCCCCGAGCGAGCTGTAAAATTTATAGTCGTCGCTGGAAAAAATCTGCTCACCCAGGATTCTCTGCACGCCCCCGCCGATGATATGGAAATTATGGTCCGAGGGATCAATCCAGAGCACGGCCCCGGCCGAATGATTGAGCAGGAGATAGTCCGCCTTCTGCGCGGTGGTCACCAGGGTGAACCAGTAGGGTTTCCGGTTATACGCGAAACGGTCTTCACGGAACAGGCGCAGCCGTCCGTAGCGGAAGCGCATGGACAGGTCCGCGCGATAAGAACTGATGGCATCCGCGGCTTGGTAAAAGGCCTCGAGCGCCGCTTGCGGATCGGGGGGAGGATCGGGCAGACGGGTGCGGACGGTGGGCTTCAGATACGGGTCAATCTCCGATGCCGGCGGACTCTTGATGAGCGAGAACGGGCTCTTGAATCCCTGGAAGGCGAAGTCTTCCGGCTTTAGTCCGGTGTTGGCTGCGAACTCGGAGTATTCGAGGAATGAGCCGGGCTGGTCCATTCCGGGGAACCACCATTCGAAGCGGACGGGCAGGAGGGATTTTTCATCGGCAAAGAGCCGGACGCGGTTAACGCCGTTGAAATAATAAGTGCCCGGATCCTGGACAATGTCGAAGAGCAGGCAGGGCTTGTTGTTACGGGTGCCCTTTTCCATCGAGACCTTTCCGATCCGGGCCATGCGCGCAAACCAATCGGTCATGTCCCACGGCGCCATGGTCTTCAAGTTGCCGCCGTTCATGCCGAAGCCCTTGGGGTCTTCGGGGAGGAGCGAGATCAAGCCGAGCGCGCGGAAAGCCCCGGGCATCAGGATTTCGGTGAGGTCCCGGTCTCCGCGGTAAATCTCCTGGAACCCGGCCTGAGCCTGCTCCTTGTAGTTGGCCTCAACCTTGCTCCGGTATTGGTAATAGAGCCGGGGGTTATGCAGATATTTGGCTTCCTCGAACGCGGAAAGAAAGGTCTTCTGGTTCTTGCCGGAAAAGCTGTAAAGCTGGAACTTGACCCGGCAGTCCTTGAGCGCATCCGTGGCCTTGACCACCTCTTCAAATTGATCCAGAGGTTTTTTTTCCTCGGCCGCGGAAATGAACAAACCCGAAAGTAACAGAACCGCAACTACCCCCAAACTTTTTGCTTTCATTTTCAACCTCTCGCTTTATCTTAGAAAATTGTTCAATATTCAATAAGCCGGCCGATATTCCTCCTTATCCGGCCTTCCGATCTTGAGCATAACCGCGCCATGCGCCGGGACCGTTATTTGAAAAGAGTCTTGAAAGTCGCCAAGGTCTTTTTGTTGCCATAAGTCGCGGACCGGTTGAATGCCGCTCAGTCCGAGGTCCGACCAATGAACGGCAACCTCTCTGGTCGCCGGGGAACGGTTGAAAAGCGCCACCGCGACCGTGCCGTCCCAGAGGGGCCGCGACCAAACCTCGCTCTCGCCGGATCGAGCAATGCGATAAGCCTGTTTTCCCAGCGGGTCTTGATCCACTTCCAGCACCTCGTCATTGGTAAGAAGAGCAAGGGTGAATTCATCCAGCCGGCATAGATCGCAACCCAGGAGGAGCGGCGCCGCGAGCATTGACCAGAGCGTAAGGTGCGTGAGCTGCTCGTCCGGAGTCAGCCGGGTCGGATGCAACCTCGGTCCCCATCCCACTTGTCCCACCACCAGCATGTCCGGGTCGGTCCAGTGTCCGGGACCGGCGAATTTTTCCAGGCCGTTCTCGCCGAAGCCGATTTTGGACATGATTATCCAATTATCCTTTATATCCATGGTGGTGCGCCATAGATTTCCTCCGGCCGCTTCCCCCCAGCACCACACGCCCTTGCGGTTATGCCGGCAAAGGTTGTTGACGATGCCGCGTTCGGTCGGGTCCAGAAGCCAAAGGCTTGAATAGCCGGACGGGTCAATGCTGAAGACAATATCGCGTTCCCCGTGAGCCAGATATTCGCCCATAAGAAAATATGGCTCCTGATAGCGCTTGAGCCGGAGCCGATTTGTTCTGGGATCCTCATGGCACCAGTCGTATTTCAGATAGTCTATGCCCCATCTTGCGTAAGTTGCCGCATCCTGCTCATTATGCCCTCCACTTCCCTCGTAACCGCCGCAGGTCTTGGGCCCGGGCGAGGAATAAATGCCCAGCTTCAATCCTTTGGCATGCACATAATCAGCCAGCGCCTTCATATCCGGAAATTTCTCATTGGTCAGGATCTCTCCGTTGGCGTCGCGTCCCTTTTCCCAGCCGTCATCAATGTTGATAAACTGAAATCCATGAGCCGCCAGCCCGCTCTTGACCATACAGTCCGCCGCGGCCTTGACCTCGTCCGCATTAACGCTCAAGCCCCAGGCGTTCCAGGAATTCCAGCCCATGGGCGGGGTGAGCGCAAGCTGGGCCTTGCCGGCGACAATGGTCAGGTTCCGCTTCGCGGTCCCTTGCGGACCGGTTACGATAATTTCCACCGCGGTGACGCCGGCCTTTTGAAGCGAGCCGGTGATGATTCCGGTTTTGGAATCGAGGGTCAGGTTGGGAGGAAGATTTTCTGCGGCATAGGTTAAAGGTCCTTGCCCGGTCGCGGGGATCAGGAAGAGGAACGGCTTGCCCGGGGTGGTCCCAATGATTCTAGGACCATGAATTGCCGGCGCCGCTGAGTCGTGGCGGATAACCTGGGGCATGGTCGGTTCCTGACCAGGTCTGGAAAAGGAAAATGCCAGGGTAAAAGCAGATCCGATCAATAGCCCGACGATAATTCCCGCCCAAGTATATTCGGTTTTTCTCTTGGTATCGCCCTTCAATTAAAATTCCTTTTCTCCGGGCTTGAGCGGTTGATTGATTTTCAGGTTTTTAAATGTATATGCAATCAAGCCGTGGGGATCATCATAGCCGGAAAGTTCCAGCGCCGCGGGCAACGCGGTTTCGGGGTCGAGGACGAGGACTATTTTTCCGGGCTGGAGCATGGGGGTTTCCCTCGCGCGGACCAGTTGCAGTTCCCACATCTTTTTGCCCTGGTATTGCACCAAAGCGGATTGGGCGCGGTCGTTCGCGAAATTTTCCGCGATCAATTTTTGCAGGTCCGGGAAATTCATTTGATAGGGATTATCGCCCATCTGGTCCGAGAACTTGTAATCGTTGCCGGAAAAAATCTGCTCGCCCATGACCTTCTGGACCCCGCCGCCGACCAGGCGCAGACTCCGGTCCGAGGGATCATACCAGAGCAAGCTGCCCGCGGAGTGGCTGAGCAAAAGATAATTGGCTTCCTGAACCGTGGTGAACAGGGTGAACCAGTAGGGATTTTTGCTGTAGGCGAAGCGGTCTTCGCGATAGAGCCGCAACCGGTGATAGCGCAAGCCCATGGTCAGGTCCGTCCGGTAATTTTTTATCTTGTCCACCGCGGCGTTGAAACTCGCGAGCGCCGTTTTCGGGTCGGGCGCGGCCTCGGGCAGGCGGGTTCTTTGCGCGGGCTTGAGCAGCGGCTCGATCTCCGCGCCGGAAGGACTCTTGATCAGGGAGAACGGGTTCTTGAGGCCCGTGAATTTCATTTCCTTCGGATCGAGCCCGACATTGGCCGAGAAAAAATCGTAGGCGGTGATCACCACCGGCTTTTCCTCGCCGGGCGCGAACTTTTCGATCCGCGCGGGCAGAAAACTTTTCTCGTCCACCCAGAGCCAAATCCGGTTGATCCCGGCGTAATAAAAAGTGCCGGGGTTCTGGGTCACTTCAAATTTGAGGCAGTTGCGCTCGCCCAGCTTGGCGGCTGACACGGAGACTTTGCCGATCCTGGCCATGGCCGCAACCTGGCCGACGAAATCCCAGGGCCCGGAGTTCTTGGTGTTGATCCCTCTCATGCCGAACGATTTCGGGTCTTCCGGAAACAGGCTGATCACGCCCAGGGCGCGGTAGGCTTTGGGCAGGACATAAATCATATCGGTGTCCTCGCGATACATCTCCTGGAAACCGGGTGTGCTCTGGTCCTCGAAATTGAACCCGGACTCCAGGATCTGCTGGTAGTAAATGCGCGGGTGGTTTATATATTTGCCCTCAAAAAAATAATGCGCGCGCAACTGGTCCTTGCCGGTCCCGAAGGTGTCGTCGTCCCGGTACTGGACCGAGCAATCCTTGAGCGCGGATACTTTTTCCAGGGCCTGGTTCAAGAGCGCCTGCGCATCGGGCGGAGCGGGATTGCCCGCGGAGAGCAGCGCCGCGAGCAGGACGGGGCCGAGAATTTTACTCATCTTCATTTGCGGATAATAGTATGAAATTTTTCCCGCTGTGTAAAGAGGATGACCGCCACAGAAAAGCCGATCGTCAATTTTTGACGGAACCCGGTCTCGCCCCTATAATGGCAGGAAGGAAATGGCCAGAGCGCAAACAAATTGGCTGGAGAATAAAAAGATTTTGTTCCCGCTTATTTTTATGCTGGCGCTGGCGCTGCGGATCGGGTTCTATTTTCTGCCCCGCGACATGAACACCGATGTCTATTACATGCTCGAGCTGGCGGACAATTTTTTCTCGAGCGGCTACCGGGTGCTGGGCGAGCCGCATTACCGGTTCATGCCTTTTTACCCGTTCCTGCTCGCGGTCGCGCACCAGGTTTTGCGTCTGCCTTATCTTCCGGCCACCCGCGTGATCCTGGTCCTGTTCAGCTCGCTGATGCCTTGCTTGATCCTGCTCTGGCCGAGCGAGGACCGCAAGGATTCCATCTCGAACCTGCTCGCCGGCCTGCTCATGTGCTTTTCCGGGTTCGATGTCATTTACGGCTCGCAGGCCGGGACCGACGCCATCCTGGGTTTTTTGGTTTTGGCAGGTTTCTTGCTCTTCCGGAAGAAACAAACTTTCCTGGCCGGCGCCGTTCTGGGCCTGGCCTACCTGACGCGGCCGGAAGGCCAGCTCGCGCTGCTGGTCTTGCTGCTGGTCAACTGGAAAAAGCCTCGACAACTCTTGACCATCGGCCTCGGTTTTTTATTGGTGAGTTCGCCCTGGCTGATTTACACTTGGAAGGTCGCGGGAGTTCCGGGCGGAAGCAATTATCTGACGGAATTTTTCACCAGCCGTCATTCCGGGTTTAAATTTCTGTCCGACCTGGTTTTGAGCATCGGTCCGCTGGCGCTGGTCCTGGCCGTGATCGGCTGGCTCCGCTCGGCGCGGGAGGACCAGAAACTATTCGGCGGGTTCTTTCTGTTTTATGTCCTGTTGCATGTCTGGTGGTGGTGGACCGGGGCGCGTTTCAGTGAATCATTACTGGGCATGGTTTTCCTGCTCTCCGGCAGGGGCATCCTGCGTCTGGTCGAAATGGTAAGGGGCCGCGGTTACAAATTGGGCACGGCCGCTTTTATAATCGGCTTGGCGGTTCTGGCGGAGCAGGCCGCGGTCGGCGGCCGGACGGGCGGGCAGATGCTGGAGGCGAGCAAGGACCCGTATCTGAAGGCCTGCCGGAGCCTGGCCGGGAACCAGCAAGGGAATGTGCTGGCCGCGTTCCCGCTGCTGGCAAAGTTCGAGAGCGGTTCCGAGGGCGTTGACCTGAAGGCATACCGCAAGGGGATTTCGCAGGACCAGTTCGTGCTGGAAAAGGTTTTAAAGCAGAATGTCCACTGGCTGGTCTGGTGTTCGAAGGGACCCTGGGATGTCAATTATTTCCCGTTCCTTTCCCGGGGCGAGCCGCGGCGGGCCGAGGTCGCACTCGAGGGGAAATCCTATGCCCTGAGCTATGATTTCTACGGGGTGTTCCGGAGCCGATATTATTATGTCTATATCTATGAATTGTCCGCGCGGCCGCGGCCCTAGCGTGTGGTGCAGGCTTCCAGCCTGCAAAATCAAGGTGTTGGCAGGCAAGATGCCTGCATCACAATTTCGATACGCGAGCCTTCCCCGGAAAGGCTCACATATTCTTCATGACCTTATACATTTCCTTTTCCGCCTCCACCACCTCGTCCGGGAGCAAAGTGAATTTGCCCAGTTGCAGGCATTCAATATAAATATGAGCCGCCTTTTCCACCAACGCGCACAGGTTGAACGCTTTGAGCAGATTCTTGCCCACGCACAAGTTCCCGTGGTTGGCCAGCAGGATCGCGGCATTTTCTCTAAGCGCCTGGACCGCGAATTTCGCCAGATCGTCGCTCCCCGCGGAGGCATACTCCGCCACCCTCACTTCATCCCCCACATAAACCACCAGCTCTTCCACGATCGGCGGGATCGGCTTGCGCAGAACCGCCATCACGGTGGAAAAAACGGCGTGACTGTGGATCACTGCGTTCACATCGGCTCGCGCCTGATAGACCGCCAGATGCATCGGCGTTTCCACGCTCGGGCCGTAATCCAAATCCAGCGCCAAATCCCCTTCCCGGTCAACCACCACCACCTGCTCCGGAGTCAGGGTCTCATAGGGCACGCTGGTCGGCGTGATCACATACCGGTTGTCCTCGTCCGGAACCCGCAGACTGATGTTCCCGGCCGACCCGGTCACGAACCCGGCCTGATACATCTTCTTCGCATACCGGCAAACCTCTTCCCGAAATTCCAGATAGTCCTTCATCTTCGGCTCCTTTTGAATCCTTCGCAACGCAGACACTTTGGCCCGCGCTCCTTACCATTCATTCTCAAACTTGTCATAATTCTCCCGCCAGACCTCGTAACTGCTTTGATACTCTTCCACCCAATCCGCGACCGGAGAGGTTTCCACAAAACCCCCGGCCATCTTTTCGCTCGCGGTCTTCAGGTCCGGATAGATCTTCGCGCCCACCGCGCAGGCCATCGCGATCCCGAGGGCGGAGGCTTCCTTGCACGCGCTCACCTTCACCGGCTGGTTCAAGACCGAGGCCGCGATTTGGTTGAAGAGCCCAATCCTGGTCAAGCCCCCGCAGAGCAGAACCTCTTCCGGCTTTTTGCCCGTGGTCTCAATGATCTGGTCGCGGTTGGCTTTCCCCGCGAACGCGATCGCCTCCAGGATCGCCCTTCCCACATTGCCCGGGCCCGCGGTGTTTTCCTCGGG
>CAIUDS010000792.1 GCA_903897985.1 uncultured delta proteobacterium | reverse complement strand
TGGAAGCGCGTGAACCATCCCGCGGATATGCTCAAGGCCGGCGATGAGATTGAAGTCAAGATTTTGAAATTCGACCGCGTCACCGAACGGGTGAGCTTGGGCATGAAACAGCTCGAACCGGACCCTTGGGACAATGTGGACAAGAAATATCCGGTCGGGACCATCGTCTCGGGCAAGGTGGTCACCCTCACCGATTATGGCGCCTTCATCGAACTGGAGACCGGGGTCGAGGGCCTGGTCCATGTCTCGGAGATGAGTTGGAGCAAGAAACGGGTGTCGCCCTCGGACATCGTCAAGGTCGGCGACCAGGTCGAGGCCAAGGTGTTGGATATGGACCTGCAAAACCGTCGCATCAATCTGGGCATGAAACAGGTCATGCCCAATCCCTGGGAATTGCTCTCGGATAAATACCCGCTCGGTTCCCGGATCAAGGGCAAGGTCAAAAACATCACCAACTTCGGCGTGTTTGTCGGCGTCGAGGAAGGCATAGACGGTTTGGTGCATATTTCCGACCTGTCCTGGGTCAAGAAAGTCCGGCATCCCAAGGAGCTGTTCAAGAAGGGGGACGAGGTCGAGTGCGTGGTGCTGGATGTGGACCCGGACCGGGAGCGCTTCAGCCTGGGCATCAAGCAGATCGAGCAGGACCCCTGGACCCTGGTCGCGGAGAAATACCGGCCCGGCACCCGGGTCATGGGAAAAGTCGTGAGCGTGACCGACTTCGGCGCGTTCGTGGAATTGGAAAAAGGCATTGAGGGCCTGATTCATATCAGCGAACTCTCGGACGAGCAGGTCAAGGACCCCAAGGATGTGGTCGCGATCGGTCAGGAGGTCCGCGCCGAGGTCTTGAGCGTTGACCCGCGCGAAAAGCGGATCCGGCTGAGCCTGCGCGCGGTTTCCCAGAAAGAGGAGCAGGAGCAGGTCGAGCAGTATCGGGCCTCGGAATGGGATGGCAGCAGCAAGCTCGGCGAAATCATCCAGAAGAAGCTCGCCGAAAAGGGCAAGGGACTCTTCACCGGCGAGTCCAAATCGAAGAGCCCGGACAAAGCCAAACCCGGCGACGGGCCCAAAAAGGAGAGATGAGCTTGGAACCCGGCATGGCGGCCCCGAAACATTTCTGGCAGCGAAGACCCCTGCTGTTCGGACTTCTGATCATCCTCGCCCTGCTCATCGTCTTCCTGGCCGTGCTCGCGGCCATGAGCTCCGGGCTCGCCCCGGAAAAAAGCGCGGTCTCCGGCACTTTCAGTTTCGGCTCCAAAGTCGCCATCCTCAAGATCGAGGGCGTCATCGCGGACAGCGAGCCGGTGCTCAAGAATCTGCGCAATTTCCGCAAGGACAGCTCGATCAAGGCGGTGGTCTTGCGGGTGGACAGCCCGGGCGGCGCCGTGGCCCCCAGCCAGGAAATCTACGAGGAGTTGAAACGGTTCAACAAGGAGAAGCCGGTGGTGGTATCCATGGCCTCGGTCGCGGCCAGCGGCGGCTATTATATCTCGCTGCCCGCGAGCTTTATCTATGCCTCGCCCGGCACGGTCACCGGCAGCATCGGCGTGATTATGGAGACCATGGACCTTGGCGAGCTCCTGAAATGGCTGAAGGTCAAGG
>CAIUDS010000791.1 GCA_903897985.1 uncultured delta proteobacterium | reverse complement strand
TTTTATTTTATTATCTTTTTTTTCTGGTTCTTTAGTTTCGTTTCTATTTTCAGAACCAACATGAAGAAAACCATTTTCGGGGGCAGGATCGCGCACGGATCGCTGACCCAGGGCTTGATGGCGCCGGTGATCGGGATGCAACTCCCGGGCATGGGCTCGATCGCCTACGCGGGCGAATCGCGGTTCAAGGCGCCGGTCCGGATCGGGGACACCATCACGGCCCGGGCGGTGGTTGAGACCAAGAACCTGGACAAAAACCTCGTGATCATGAAGCTGCAGTGGATCAACCAGCGGGGCGAGGTGGTGATTGAAGGGAGCATGAAGGTGCTGCCGCCCAAGAAAGGGTAAAGTGTAAATAGTAAATTGTAAAAGGGGACCAAAACCATCTCCGATATCCTGCCTGCCTATCGCCCTCTTAACCTCTCAATCGGCCACAAGTTGACAATCTGACCACATCTGGGAAAATCGGGGCGGGGAAGGCTTGAGCGCGGGTCATTCGCATCGAATAAAAAGCTAAAGAGGATGAGCAGATGTCGGAAAAGTGTTTGAGCGGGGTGAGGATCGTGGACTTGTCGCGGCTGTTGCCGGGACCGTTCGGGACCGCGATCCTGGCGGACCTGGGCGCGGAGGTGATCAAGGTCGAGTCGCCCACGGACGCGGATTTTGCCCGGGCCCTGGCCGGTTTCTCCCAGGCGCTCAACCACAACAAAAAAAGTCTCAGCCTGAACCTCAAGTCCGGGCCGGGCCGGGAAATTTTTTTCAAGCTGGTGGAATCGGCGCAGGTGGTGGTGGAGCAGTTCCGGCCGGGGGTGATGGACCGGCTGGGGGTGGGCTACGAGGAGTGCAAGAAACATAACCCGAAAATTATTTACGCCTCGCTCACCGGCTATGGCGCAACCGGGCCGTATGCGGAAAAGGCCGGGCACGACCTGAATTACATTTCGCTCGCGGGCATCGCCTCGATCACGGGCACGGACGCGGGCGAGCTTTGCATCCCCGGGGTGCAGACCGCGGACCTGACCGGCGGGCTGTACCTGGTGATCGGAATCCTCTCCGCGCTCTCGTATGTGCAGAAAAACGGCGCGGGCCTGCGCCTGGATGTCTCAATGTTCGAGTCCTCGCTCAGCCTGATCGGGATGCACCTGGCGGAATTTTTCCGCGGCGGAGAAGACCCGGTTCCGGCGAGCATGCAATTGAACGGCGGCATTCCCAATTACCGGCTTTACCGGACCCAGGACGGGAGATGGATGAGCTTGGCGCCGCTGGAGGGGAAATTCTGGACCAGCTTCTGCAAGGCCGCGGGCAAGCCGGAATGGGAGCTGCGGCTGCTGGGCAAAAAAGAGGATCGAGATAAACTTGAGCAGGATCTGGCCGGACTGTTCCAGGGCAGGAATTTTTCGGAATGGGCAAAGCTCGCGGCGGAAAACCCGGAGTTGTGCCTGGAGCCGGTGAAGAAATTTTCCGAGGTCGAGTCTGACCCGCAGGTGGTTGCGCGCGGATTGATCCAGAAGATCAAGGCCGGGGAAAAAGAATATAAGATTGTCCGCTCTCCGGTCCGGTTCCTGGATCAGGAGCCCTCGCCGCCGAGCCCGGCGCCGGACAAGGGCGCGCACACGGAGGAAGTCCTTTTGAGCCTGGGCTACAGCAAAAGCGAGATCGAGCGTTTGAAAAAGGAAGACGCGATATGACCGGCAAGCCGAGGCAAGCCGAGGATACGGGCGCGCTCAAGCTGGTATTCCTGGGCGGGGCCGGCGAGATCGGCATGAACC
>CAIUDS010000790.1 GCA_903897985.1 uncultured delta proteobacterium | reverse complement strand
GCTACGGATGACAGGAGGCTTCGGAGGACAGGCTGACCACCGGCCACTGACCACTATTTAGTGTATCCGAGCGATTTCAGGCGGTCGCGGGTGGTTGGGTCGAGGTTCAGTTTTTCCTGCTTACCCCAGGGAATGGCCTCGAGGCATTTGCGCAGGACCAGCCGGTCGCGGTTGAACAGTTTGAGGGCCGTCTGAAAAGCCGCGGAATTTTGGTCGCTCACCGGATGGAGTTCGCCGGGGTCGTTTTTAAGATCAAACCAGGCGCCCTGGTTTTTGAGGAAATCAATTACGATCTTGGAACCGTCGGCGCGGAGCGATTCCAGATGCAGGTTGTTGGAGCTGCTGGTGAGCTCGGCGAAATTATTGCGCTCGGCCTTGGCCGCGCCGGGCTTGCGCCAGAGCGGGGCCAGGCTTGAGCCGAGTTCCTCGCTGCCCTGCGGGATTTTGAGGAGTTCGAGGATGGTGGGCATAATATCAATGATGCGGACCTGTCCGGAGACAATCTTGTCCCCCGGGACCAGTTTGGGACAGCGGAAAATGAGCGGGATGCGCAAAGTGGTGTCGTATAGATTCTTGCGGTGTCCGAATTCGCCGTGCTCGAAAAATTCCTCGCCGTGGTCCGAGGTGATCACGATCAGGGTGCGCTCGAGCAGGTTGCGCTTTTTCAGAATCTCTACCAGCCGCTTGATCCCCTCCGTGTCCACATACCGGATCTCGCCGTCGTATAGCGCCTGGAGGTGGTCGAGGTCGCGCGGGTCCATGTCCGGCCGGATGTTGGGATCGTGGAAAACATCCTTGCCCGTCACCTTGCCCTGGTAATCCGGGTCGAACATGGTGTGAAACGGCTCGGGCGGGTCAAAGTCCGGGTGGACATCGAACAAATGGAGGAACAGGAAAAAGGGCTTGCCCGGTTTTTGGTCCAGCCATTTTTCCGCGCGGTCCAGCGCGCCCGGCGTGGTGCGGCCCCGCTCGGAAGCAACCAGCACATCCATGCCCTTGAGCTTTTTATCGTAGAGTGTGCAGTCAATATAGTCGTCAAAGCCCTGGTCGAAGCCGAACTGGGGCAGCAGATACGGCCCGGTGAAAATGCCGCCGGTGCGGTAGCCGTTTGCCTTCATGAGCTCAGCGAGCGTGGTCCGGTTCGGGTCCAAGCGGTTATCGTCCCACAGAACCCCGTGCACCGGGTCCGGCAGCGAGGTCATCAGCGCCATGTGCGCGGGCAAAGTCCAACTGGTGGAACTCACCGCGTCCTGGAACCGGACCCCCTCCCGGGCCAGCCGGTCCAGTTCCGGGCTGGTGTCGCGGCCATAGCCGTAGCTTCCGAGATGGTCCGGCCGGAGCGTGTCTATCGAGACCAGGACCAGGTTGTATTTCGGCTGCGGCCAAAAGAAATAAACCAAAGCCCCGGCGCCGATCAGGACCGGAATGATTGCATATCGCAGGTATCGCCTCACTTTCCAGCTTGAATATAATCCGTTTCCCGCCTGCTTTCAATACCCTCAAAGCCGGAAAAATCGGGGCCGGCTGCGGTCAGCTGACGAGGTTTTTGAGGAAAGGGATTTGAGTGAGGGGGAGGATGATAAGGAAGCTGAGCATAAGGGTCACGAACACGAAGACCGGAATCTCCTGATACTGGGGCAAGACACCCGGAAACACGCGGAAATAGATAAAAGTGATCGGCTCCAGGACCAGGGGATGGATCAAGTAGACGCCGAAGGTTGACTTTGCGATCAGGCGCAGGGTTGGGTTGGATTGGGCGGAGTTCTCGGGCGCAATCAGACGGTTGAGGGGCGGGTTGCTGAGGATCAGGTATGCGCAGAGGGACATGATGATGGTGGCGGGGTTGCCGTAGGTGAAAATGAGGTCAAAGGTTTCGGGTTTTTTGATGCCGGGGATTAGGGGCAGGATGCGCGGCTCGTAAATGGTGACGACGGCGCAGGCTAGGAACGCGGCCAAGGCGAAAAGTGTCCCGGTCTTGCTCAGCATCACCCGCCGGAGTTGGTAGCCGGCCAGGTAAAACCCGATGAAGGGGACGAAAAAGGAGAAGGCATTGGGGTCTTTGCCGCCGGCGATTTTGTTGAGAATAGCGGACGCGGAAGTGATGACGAGGATGATGATAAGATAGGTTTTGAATTCCTTGGGCGAGGCATGGCGGATCACGGTCTTCAGGGCCGGGGTGATGAGATAGAGGCCGAGCATCACGAACAGGAAATAGAGATGATAATAGGGCTGGCCTTTGAGGATCGCGTAAAAATCGCGGACCGGGTCCAGGGGCGCTTGCCGGGGGCCGTGGATATAAGCCAGATAAATCGCGGTCCAGAAGACCAGGGGGATGCCGACCCGGCGCAGCCGTTTGCGCAGGAAAACCGCGTCGGGTTCCGATTTTTCCCCGGCCAGAAAAATGGCGCCGCTGAGCATGATGAAGACCGGGACCGCCCAGCGGAAAACGGCCCGGAGCATATTGTTGAGCGACCAGATTTCCGAAGCGCCATTTCCCCGGTAGACCAAGATCCAGCTGCAGGCATGGAGGGTCACCACCGCGATGCAGGCATACACCCGCATCAGATCGCCGTAAGCGATCCATGACGGTCCGCGTTCCGCTTTTTCCACTTCAGTCAAACCATTTCCTCCCGATCTTCATTTTAAGGCCTCCGGGGCTTGGGTCAAAACCCCGAACCTAATCCGAGGATTTAAGCCCTCTCTCCCTCATGGTAAAGGGTTGGGCAGAAGCGCGTCAAATAAGATCGGAAAAAACTTGGCCGCCAGCTCGTGGCTGGACCTCTCTCTCGACCTCTTCCACCAAGCCATTGCCGACCTCTTCGACGATCCTCAAAAGCGCGACCTCAATCTCCGCGCCTTCGATGCGGGAATTAAAGGCTTCACGGAAGCGGCCAAAATCTGATCGCACATAAAATTACCGGAAATCAATTAGAACTTGAAAATTATATTTGAGG
>CAIUDS010000789.1 GCA_903897985.1 uncultured delta proteobacterium | reverse complement strand
CTCGCCTTGTAGAGATAAAGGATAAAATCGGGGTTTTACAGGCTTATCTTCCGGGTTATCCGAACGAAGGTATTCCGTCGGCACCACCTTGTCCGGCATATACTTAGCCCGCATTTCCCAAACAGCATCATTAAAATCCTGCTTGGCAGCAATTTCATAAAAATATTCCAGCGCCTTCTTGCGGCTTTCGGAGGGTTGTTTTTGTTTTGGCATAAGTTCATTATAAGGGATGAAAGCCGAAAAGTCAAGGAGCGACGACTCCGGGCTCTCTCCTCTTCCCGTTCGTACCGCTTTCCCTGATCAGCATTAGAGAGGTTGGTTTTTCCGGCCCGTTTACCGCTCAACCCTATGGTTAACGGGTTGACTTTTCCTCATGATTACGGGTATAATATTTCCATCTTTTCGGTTATTTTCCTTTCGGGTTTCACTTCTCACCTTCAAAGGAGTCTGTTCAATGGAGCAAGCCCTGCAAATGGCCCTGAACCTGACGAGCTTCGAGCGCCTGGCGTTGTGGGCTATCCTCGGGGCCGCGGTCCTGGGCCTCCTCTATGCCCTCTTCCTCATCCGTTATATCCTCCGTGAACCGGGCGGGGACGAGAAGATGAAGAAGATTGCCCGCGCCATCCAGACCGGAGCCTCGGCCTACTTGAACCGCCAGTTCCGGACCATAGCTGGAATGATCGTGGTTCTGACGGTGCTCCTCTATCTCACGGCGATGTCCTCGGGCTTGAAAATCGCGCTCGGGCGCTCCGTGGCCTTCCTCTTAGGTGCCGTATTCTCAGGGCTTACCGGCTTCGTGGGGATGAGCATGGCTGTGCGCGGGAACGTCCGCACCGCCGAGGCCACTAAGACCTCGCTCGCCAAGGCCCTGACCATCGCCTTCCGTACCGGGTCCATAACGGGCATGTTTTGCGTCGGTCTGGGACTTTTGGGCGCGACTACCATCTTCATGATCTTCAAGGGCAGCGCAACCCAGGTCCTGATCGGGTTCGGGTTCGGCGGAAGTCTTCTGGCCCTGTTCATGCGCGTGGGTGGGGGTATCTTCACCAAGGCCGCGGATGTGGGCGCGGACCTCGTTGGTAAGATTGAGAAGAACATTCCCGAGGATGATCCCCGCAATCCTGCAACCATCGCGGATAACGTCGGCGACAATGTCGGCGACTGTGCCGGGATGGCCGCGGACATCTTTGAGTCTTACGAGGTCACCCTGGTGGCCTCGATGATCTTGGGCTACACGGCTTTCGGCAAGGTCGGCGTGATCTTTCCGCTCCTGGTGCGTGGCATCGGAGTGCTGACCTCCATCGTCGGGACCTGGTTCGTCAAAGCCCGGAGCGAGAACGAGTTCCCTATGGCGCCGATCAACCGCGGCTTCTGGATTTCCACGGTTCTCTCGGCGATCGGGTTTTTCGGCTTCGCAAAGTGGTACGTGCACGATATGCGGGTGTTCTGGACGACCCTCGCTGGACTGCTCCTAGGGGTCATCATCTCCTCGCTCACCGAGTACTACACCTCTCTGCACCACCAGCCGGTCAAGGAGATCGCCCACGCCACGCTGACCGGCCCGGCGACCACGATTCTGGCTGGAATCGCGGTCGGTCTGGAGTCCAGCGTCTGGGCGGTCCTGACCATCTGCCTGGCCATCTTCGCCTCGGTGATGATCTCAGGCGGGGATAAGAACTTCATCATGTACGGCATCGCCCTGTGCGGCATGGGCATGCTCACTTGCACCGGAGTCATCGTGTCCGAGGACAGCTACGGACCGGTCTCGGATAACGCCAACGGGATCTGCGAGATGGCCGGGTTGGGCTCCGAAGCCCGCAAGCGCATCGCGGTCCTGGACGCGGTCGGAAACACGACCAAGGCCGTGACCAAGGGCTTCGCCATCGGCAGCGCGGTGATCGCGGCCCTGGCCCTCTTCGCCTCCTACTTCGAGACCGTGATTGCCTCGGCCAAGGCTTCGGGCCTTTCCGAGGTAATGACGAGCATCAACGTGGCCTCGCCGATGGTCTTTATCGGGCTTTTGATTGGTGGCGCGGTCCCGTTCCTGTTCAGCTCGCTCACCATTCGGGCCGTGGGCCGGGCGGCCTCCCTGATGGTCCAGGAGGTGCGGAGGCAGTTCCGGGAGATCAAGGGGATCATGGAGGGCACAACCGAGCCGGAGTACAGCAAGTGCATTGACATCGCCACCAAGGCGGCGTTGAAAGAGTTGGTCGGCCCCGGGCTTCTGGCCATCCTCGCTCCCCTCATCATCGGATTCCTACTGCAGGAGGAGGCTCTGGGCGGCTTCCTGGCCGGTAT
>CAIUDS010000788.1 GCA_903897985.1 uncultured delta proteobacterium | reverse complement strand
TGATGATAAAAATCGGGGCGCGGGTGGCGAAGCTGACCAGGCCGAGCAGGAAGACCGAGTCGGTGAGCCGATAGACCAGCCAGCTCAGCGCGATCTGCTGCATCCAGGTGCCGATCAGGGAGATGCCCTGGCCGAAGAAAAACAGGCGGTAGTTGCGGTAGCGCAGGGTGCGGAGCAGGACCCGGAAGCCCTGGTTCGATTCCGCGGCATGGTTCTGAGAATCGGCGGCAGCCATGTTCGTTTGATCTCTAGTGTAAAGCAAATCGCCCGGAATGAAAGTAGGGGCGGGTTTCAAACTTGCCCCTACGCATCATCCAATCGGCATCATTCATTATTCTGAATAGGATATTGCCCGAACTTCCGCGCCGCTTCGAGCATGGCCAGGAAGTTCTTGGTCTTGACCCCGGAATGGATCGAGTTGGAGCTGGACAGGACATAGCCGCCGCCCGGCGCGCAGCCCCGGATCAATTGCTTGACCTGGGCGATAACTTCTTCCGGCTCGCCCAGGCAGAGCAGCCGGCCGCAATCCACGTTGCCGAGCAGGGTCATTCGCGAGCCGTGCGATTTCTTCAAGGCGAAGATGTCCATGCCCGCGGCCGGCTCGATGGCGTGATACCCGTCGAAGCCGCACTCGGAAAGGAAGGCCTCGCCCAGCGCGGCGATGTTGCCGTCGGTGTGCTTGAAAAAAGGAACCCCGTGTTGGTGACAACGCTCCACAATCTCGCGGAGCCGGGGGACGAAGAAGCGGCGGAACATGGCCGGCGAAAAGTAAGGGCCGTTGACTCCGGCAAAGTCGGTGCCGCCGATAAAGCCATTAAAGCCGGCCTCGACTTGGGCGTCAATCAAGTTGAGCACGGTGCGGTTGGCGGCGATCAAGTATCGTTCGACCAGCTCCGGTTCCAGCACCATGGCTTCGAGGAAAATTTGGAACCACGAGGTATGGTTGGGTTGGATCACGTCGGCCACTCCGAGCAGGAAGCGGCGGCGGTGAGGATCGAGCATGGCCTTAAGGGTCTGGATGACCGTGGGCGGAAGACTCAAAGGTTGGTTTTTCTCCAGGTATTCAAGGTGGCGGCGGAAACCCTCCAGGCCTTGCTGCTTGATCGAGCAATCCACCTCGCCCCAGGTGTCGGCCTCCAGGCCAACCTTGATGATGCGCCAGGAGCCGTCGCCGCGGTCGGTGAATTTGTAGGTGAGCGGAGCCAGCTCCTCGATCTCGGCATTTTCGTAATAGATGGTGGGCATGGTAACCAAGTCGAGATCGAGTTGCTCATAGAGGTCGAGGTGGTCCTTGATGCCTGTGAGGGTGAGCGCGGCCAATCCGCCCGGCCGATGCGCGTAATCGTAACGCACCGGTCCCATCATCCGGCCGCCGATGCCGACCATCATCTCCCGGCCCATGATCTCCGAGGCCGCCGGCGAGTTGATCACCAGCTCGAAGACCGGGACCCGGTCCGGCTCGCGAAGGGAAACAGAAGTCTGAACCCTCTCCTTCGGCGACCACATGGATAACTTTCCTGGTTTAGATTTAGGAATGAATTTCTGCGGGAAGACGACGATCAATTAATTGAAAGGCCTTCCGGGCGGTCGTCAACGCCGATTCTGCTTCTTCCAGGCTCGGGGGGACCAGTTCACCTGGATACCGGAAGGCCCAGGCAAATTCGGTGAATGGGACCGATTCCTCAACGAGATTTTTCAAGGTCGGGTCCAACTCTAAACAGGCCGACCCCAATTCCTCCAAATTATGGGTCTTTCGAAAAGGACGATCGTGGAAAGTCAGGAACGCTTTGAAAAGTTTTTCGATGGCTTGTTGACAATGAAAAAGAGCGTCTTCCACCAGGGGAGGTTGAGCGGCGAGGTCCACCTCCGCTCCGCGAAGGTCAATCTTGGCTTTTTCGATCCAGGCTTTGGTATCGGCCAACAGGACAGGATCAAGCGGCATACAACAACTTCCCTTCGCGCACGATGGTAGAAGGCAAGGAGGCTTTCAAGTGCAAACGTTCTTCAAAGGCCTTTTTCGGCCAGACCAAGACATCGGCTGGAAAACCGGTGCCGCGCAACGCCTGATAGGCTAAACGACTTCGCTTCTTTTCCGGTAGAGACTGGTCGGGAACGACAATCATCAGGTCATAATCGCTATCCGGCCCCGCTTCCCCCCGCGCCTTGGAACCGAACAAATAGATCTTCTCCGGTTGATAAACCTGGATCAAGCGGTGAAGCACCTCATCCAAGAGCGGGTGTCGGTCTGTTGTCGGGAGGAGAGGACTCGACGTCACTTTTCTTAACCTCCATCTTTCTCTGCTAATATCATATCATATCTTTGTCGCCCACTGGGCTGGAAACCTTTTGTCCTCGTTTTACTTATCTTCTCTCCAATGGTCTTTGATAAACAAAATTTCTATTTTCCAAACTCTTCATCAGCATCCTCGGCGCCTGGTGGAAGTTTTCGCCCCGGGTGATGTCGTTCCATTCCCGGCAATCGTCGCAATGGGTCTCGAAGAAGTTATACATGAAGCCGCCCTCGTAAACCCGGACCAGGGCATAGCCGACCGGATATTCTTTGGTGGAAGGGACTTCGATGTGCGGCAAACTCCCGGTCTCGGGCACCACGGTTACTTTGGCCCGATGGCTGTGGCCGTTGAAGACGCCGACCACCTGGGGGTTCTGGGCGAGGATGGCCAGGAACCGCGTGCGGATATCTTTGTAAACGTCTATCCAGTTGGCCGCGATGGGGCGGTGCACAAAGACAAAGGTGGGCATTTGCCGGTGGGCTGCCAGGTCGCGCTCGAACCATTGGAACTCTTCTTCGGGGAATGCCTCATACCCGTCGGAGAGGCGGTTGTCGTCCAGGCAGACAAAGTGGAAACCCTGGTGGTCGAAGCTGTACCAGCCTTGCTGGAGGCCGAACACTTTCAGGAAATAATCTTCCGGATAATTTTCGACCCGGTCGTGATTGCCGCGGATCACGGAATAAGGCTGTTTGAGTTGGTCGAGGATGTCCTTCATGGCCTTGAACTCCGGCTCGGTGAACCACGAGGTCAGGTCGCCGGTCACCACCGTAAGCTCGGCCGCGCTCGAATTGATATCCGCCACCGCGGCCTCGTTGGTGAACTGCCAGTAATTGTGGATCGGGTAG
>CAIUDS010000787.1 GCA_903897985.1 uncultured delta proteobacterium | reverse complement strand
TGCAGCTCGGGTACGCAGGAGGTGAAGTCGTCCTACAAGACCATGAGCGACGCCCTCAAGGCCTCCGGCCGCCCCATCGTCTTCAGCCTCTGCGAGTGGGGAGTGGAAAGCCCCTGGAAGTGGGCCGCGGAGATCGGCAACATGAAAATCACCGAGCAGATTGACGCGATGGAACTGGCCTCGGTCAACCCGGTTCATTACCTGGTGGTCCCCCGCATGGTGGCGAGCGCGGTGATGGTGATCTCGTTAAGCGTGATCGGGGCGTCCTTTTGCTTCTTCGCCGGCTGGCTGGTGAGCCGGGCGGACTTCAGCTTCTGGGCCTATTACGCGATGATGGCCAAGTTCGTGAAGATGACCGACATCGGCGCCATGTTCACCAAGGCCCTGATCTTCTCGCCGGTGATCCCGATCACCGCGGCCTGGTACGGCTTCCGCGCCCAAGGCGGCGCGCGCGGCGTGGGCGAAGCCACCACCAAGTCGGTGGTCACTTCCATCCTGATTATCATCCTGCTGGACTTTCTGCTTAACTCCCTGGCTGACAAATTACTGAGAATTGTGTTAGAATGAAGGAACGAAGGAACTGATGAACCGGTTTAGTTTAGAAGTCAAGGTCGGGATCGTGGTCAGCATAACGCTCGCCCTGATCCTCGCCTTTCTGTTCTTCCTCGGCCAGTACAACCCCTTCACCAAAAGCTTCCGCATCTATGTGCTCTACAACTTCGCCGGCGGCATCGAGCTGGGCAGCCCCGTCCATCTGGCCGGGGTCAAGGTGGGAAAAGTTGACCAGATCAAATTCTTCGAGCCGGGCAAGACCTTCAACAACGAGCCGGTCTCCATCTCCATCCGACTCCAGATTGACCGCCGCGCCCAAGACCTGATCCGGCAGGACTCCAAATTCTACATCAACATGGCCGGGATCATCGGCGAAAAATATATCGAGATCGAGCCCGGCACCACCTCCGCCAAGGCGCTCTCGGACAACGATACCGTGCGCGGGATTGACCCGCCCCGCATTGACCAGTTCCTCAGCCAGGGCTACGCCCTCTTTGACAAGCTCCAGAAGAAATACCAGTCCCTGAGCGAGGAAGACAAACAGAAAATCCGGACCCTGTTTGATAATGTGGTCAAGCTTTCCGAGAACCTGAGCGCGGTGGGAGAAAAAAGCGGGGACTTCACCGAGCTGATCGCCAATATGAACGCGGTGCTGGAGGTGATCGCTCCGAGGAATGCCGCGGAGAAGCGGCAACTCAAGGAAAAGCTGGACGAGCTATCCAAGACCATGGACCATCTTTATTCCGTGAGCCAAACCCTGGACCGGACCAGCGCGCGGCTGGAAAAAGAAACGCAGGATGTGACCAAGGCGAGCCTCGAGAAGACCATCCGCGAGATTCTGCAGCAACAGGGGATCACGGTCAATGTCGGGAGCGTGGTGGGCAAGCCCAAATACCCGGTTGGGAATGAATCGGGCGCGACCGTTCAGCCGGGTCCGGTCAAATAGCCGGCCCGCTTATTTGCGCAAAGGATAAATTTGGAGGAGAAAGTCATAAACATCCTGCGCCGGGGCGCCATCACCTGCCACGAGCATATGAGCATAAAAGAAGTGGCGCAAATCATGGTGGTGAACCGGATCCGTTACTGTGTGGTGGTGAACCCCCAGAACGAGGTGATGGGGATCATTTCCGCCCGGAGCATCCTTAAAGCCTTTGGCAAGGACCTGGAGCAGATCCAGGCCAAAGACATCCTCCTTCCCTTTGCCATTACCATCACCCCCAATTCCACCCGCAAGGATGCCATTGATCTGATGACCAGGAAAAAAATCGAACACCTGATCGTGGTCTCGGACCGGCCCGGAAGCAAGGCGGTGCTGGGATTGGTCCACGCCGCGGACATCGTCAGCAAAATGGGGAGGGATTGAGCCCTCATGATCCGGGTCTGCGATTTGATGCACAAAGGCGTGATCTCCTGCTACCCGGAAGACCGCGTCAAGGAGCTCGCCCAAATGATGGACCAGAACCAGATCCGCTGCATCGTGGTGATGGATGAGATGGGGGAGGTCTGGGGATTGGTGTCCATCATGGAGCTGCTCCCGTTCTTTGGAAAAGACCTGGAGCAGATCCGCGCCCAGGAAATCATGCGTCCCTTCAAAATCGAGGTGGACCCGCAGTGGCCGATTTCCGAGGCGGTTCAGCTTATGAAAAAGAAAAAGATCGAGCACCTGATCGTGATTGACCCGCACGCCGGCCCGCGCCGGCCCATCGGAATCCTCACCAGCTTTGACATCCTCCAGTTCATGGCCGGGCTCAACTCCGGCCACTTTGAACTCCAGCTCAAAATGCCCACCAAAGAATGAGCGTTCCCTCTGAAGCCTGAAACGGGCAACTGTTATTGAGAATTCAGCTCCGCATGGTCAGGGCGGAGAGGATGCGGATGGCTTTGCCGATCTCGTCCACTACCGCGATGCCCCGCTTCTCCAGTTCCTGCGTCATCTTGGCCGCGGTCGGGGCATGGCCAATGGTCCAGGCCACTATGGGTTTCCCATGCCGCTTGACCAAAGCCGCCATGTCGTCAAACTTGAACAGCAGCCCGTCCACATCCAGGGGCGACGCGAACAGATGAACAAAAACCGCGTCCACCCCCGGGTCCGCCATGGCCGCGTCCAGGCTCACGCTGAAGGCCTTAATCGGCCCGAATTTTTCCATGGCCGGATAGAGGTCAATCGGGTTGGACGGGTCCATCCATTCCGGGAAGATGGTCTTGATTTTAGCCAGGGTTTGCGGCGTCAGTTGCGCAAGCTGCATCCCCCGGTCATAAAGGTCGTCCGCGGCCACCACGCCGGCGCCGCCGGAGAAAGTCAGCATCGCGATCCGGGCCTTGGGCATGATCTTGATCGGCGCCACCGCCAGGCAGCGCGCCACATCCATCAGCTCCGTCATCTCGTGCACCCGGATGATTTTCGCCTGCCGAAAGGCCGAGTCCAGCACCGCGTCGTCCTGCGCCAACGCGCCGGTGTGCGATTTCGCGGCCCCGGCGCCCAGCGCGGTGCGGCCGCCCTTCAAAATCACCACCGATTTGTCCGTGGACCTGGCAAGCTCGAAAAATTTCCGGCCCCGCTTCAGGGATTCCAGATACATCGCGATCACGCCGGTGTCCGGGTCGCCGATAAAATATTCCAGCAGGTCGCTCTCGTCCACATCCATCTTGTTGCCGATGGAGCAGACCTTGGCGAGTCCGAAGGGGGTCTTGGAGAGGATGTGCATGAGGAACCCGGCGGAGAGCATCCCGCTCTGGACCACTAGGGAGACCTTGCCGGGCAGGAGCCGTCCCTGCCACATGGTGGTGTTCATGAAGGACAGGATTTTGGTTTTAGGGACATTGAGCATGCCCATGCAGTTCGGGCCCCACAGCCGCATCCCGGCTTTCTTCGCGATGGCCAGGCATCGGTCTTCCAGGGCTTTGCCCTCCGCGCCCACCTCGGCAAAACCCGCGGACTCGATGATCACGGCCTTGATCTTTTTTTGCGCGCATTGCTCGAGGGCCTCGGGGATGGCTGCGGCTGGGATGAAGATGACCGCACAGTCAACCTTGCCCGGGACCTCGAGGATGCTCTTGTAACATTTTTCCCCCTCGATCGCGTCCAGCTTGGGATTGACCGGATGGAACTTGTCGCCGAAACCGAGCTCCAGATTTTTGTAAAGGTAGTATCCGGGCCGGAACTGGTTGGCGGACGCGCCGATCAGGGCCACGGTCTCGGGATCGAAAAACAACTTCATCAGATCTTTACTGCTCATAGCGATAGCTGGATTTTACAGCAGCGCGCCGGATTTTCAAATGACGCGGGCAAAAGGCTCCTCCCGCTCCATTCGCCGTTCACCATGAACCGTGAACTGGATTATATATTATGCACCCACGCGTGTTTGGGGTCGTCCACCACTTTCATGATCCGGACCGGGCCGGCCAGGACCCAGAGGTAATAAAGCGAATACCCGGGCGCGGCCACCACCGGGTGATAGCCTTCCTTGAAAATCGCCAAATCGTTTTGCTCGACCACCAGGGCCTGGTCAATCGAGCGCGAATCATTGTAAATGCGCTGGATGCCGAAGCCCTGCGGCGGATTGAGCTTGTAAAGATAAACCTCTTCGAGCTTGTATTCCGCGGGCGGGTTATGATGGTCATGGCGGTGGGGCGGATAGCTGGACCATTGGCCGGGATGGTTGAAGGTCTCGCCGATCAGGAGATTTTTCGCCTGCACCTCGTTTACCATTATGTCCATGACTTTGCGCTGGAAGTGGTCCTTGCCCCGCTCGTGGACCGCCAGTTGCTCGGGCTTGACCAATTGGATTTCACCGTGATCCGGACCCGGCGCGTAACATAAAGCCAGTTCGGTCTTCTCGAAAGCCTTGGCCTTCCAGTCCAGGTTGCCCGGCAAATAAAGCCCCCAAGCCTTGTCCGAAAAAACATCCTGGCGCGGGCCGAGCGCGAACTCTTTCCCCTGCGCCGAGATGAGCAATTTGCCGGAGAGCAGGATTATGCCCAACTCTTCCCTGCCCAATGATTCCTCGAATTCCTCGCCCAACTCCAGCCGGAGCAAACTGAATTTCAAAAGCTCCAGCTCCCCGTTCACCAACTCGGTCTTGCCCTTGCCGATCTGCTTTCTGATCCTCAACTTTCCCTCCCGATCAATTCTATTTTACCGCAAAGGCGCAAAGGACGCAAAGGAATTTAAATTGTTTTTTGGGAATAAATAAAAACCAGAAATTATTTCTCTTCTTTGCGTCCTTTGCGCCTTTGCGGTGATCATGAAATTTTTCTGGCTTTAAGAAATTCCGCGAACAGCCGGACCGACCGGTCCGGGTCGGGCATGGGCAGATACTCGCCCGAAACCCACGAGTCGTATCCGATCTTTTTCAGCGCGCGGAACAGCTTTTCAAAATCAAGATGTCCCTGCCCCGGGGGCCAGCGGTTGCTATCCGCGAGATGCACATGCCGGACCAAACTGGAGGCGGCCACGACGCTCTCGACCAAGTCCTTCTCCTCGATGTTCATGTGGAAGCTGTCGGCCAAGATGCCCAGGTTTTGAGCGCCGACTTTTTTGATCAAGGCCGCGGCCTCGGCCACCGTATTTATGATGGAGGTCTCATAGCGGTTAAGCGGCTCCAGGATCAGCCCAGGCGAGCCTGTTTTCCTGGCCTTGTCACACAGCCAGCCCAACTCTTCCGTCAGCAACGCGAGCGCCGGTTCCTTTTCTTCCTTCTTCGGGACCCCCCGGATCAAGCCGATGATGACCAGGGCCTTTAGCTGGGCGGAAAGCTCCAGGTGCATCACCAGCCGCTCCCGGGCCTGGCGTCGCAGGTCCGGGTCGGAACTGGTGAGGGACAAGCCCTCTTCCACAAAGGCCTGGCCCGTGCCCAGGGCCGGGACTTCCAAGTGGAACCGGTCCAGCATGGCCTTGACCGCCTTGAGCTCAATCTCCGCCGGGTTCCGGATCGCCAGCTCGGCGCCCTGAAAGCCCAGGCTATGGATCAGTTCCAGATTCTTCTCCAGGTCTTCCCGTAGCGCCAGGGCCTGGAACCGGGTCGCGCTCAAACTTACCACCATGGCCGACTTCATGGCGGATATTTAACCTCGATTTCCCAGAGTTGGCAAATCCTTATCCTCTTATTCTCCCATCATCCCACCGCTTGCCCCGCTCTTGCTTTTTCCCCTGATCCCCGGTTAATTACCAGTTGCCGAGGCCTTTGAGGGACTTGAGAACATGTAGCGTCACCCCTTGTGGGTGACTAGTCAGGCATAAAGCCTGACGCTACAACAGAGCGGATTTGCAAATACCTTCTGATTAACCGGGGATCAGGGTTGATTTTTTCCGCGATTGGGCCTAATATAAAAAAAGATGGGCGAGGATGATTTAAATTCTCCGGGCCGGAAGGGCTCTGGGGAAAAGGAGTTGTTCGTGAAGGGCAAGGAATTCCTTGCCATGTACAACAAGGTTTCTCAGTTCACGCAGGAGCTGTTGACACAGAACAGGGAGCTGAGCGCCCAGATTCAGAAGCTGGAAGAGGCCCGGGATAAGGCGATGCAGGAGTTTGCGGGCAAGGAGGAACAGGACCTGCAGAAGAAGATTGTGGAATTGAGGAAAGAGAAGGACGCACTGCTGGGCCGGTATAAGGAGATGAGTCAGGAAGCCAAGGATTTTCTGAATCGCTACCACGACATCGAGACCGAGAACAACAATCTGGCCAACTTGTATGTTGCGAGTTATCAACTGCACAGCACCCTGGATTTCATGGAGGTGCTGGATGTCATTACCGACATCATCATCAACCTGATCGGCGCGGGCAAATTCGCGCTGTTCCTGCACCAGGAAAAACAGGGGATTCTGAAACCGGTGAAGAGCGAGGGCCTGCTGCTGGACGCCATGCCCTTGATCAAGCTGGGCGAGGGCATGATCGGGGTGGTGGCGGAATCGGGCGAGACTTATTTCCGGGAGGTTCCGGCCTCGAATTTGGAGATTGACCCCGAGCATCCCATGGTGTGCATCCCGATGAAAATCCAGGACCGGCTGGTGGGAGTGATCGCGGTTTATCAACTCCTGCCCCAGAAGCAGAAGCTGGAAAAGGTGGACTACGAATTGTTCGGCCTGCTCGCGGCGCACGCGGCCACGGCCCTGTTCAGCGCGCGGCTGTATTCGGAATCGGTCCGGAAGCGCGAGACCATCAAGGGATTCCTGGACCTGGTCACGCATTGAAGACCATTTCAGATTACAGATTACAAAAAATCTTTGCGTCCTTTGCGGCTTTGCGGTGAAAATAAACTAAAACTTGGTAATAATTGAATGAAACTGGTGATAATCATACCCGCTTACAATGAAGAGAAGACCATCGCCCAGGTGATCTCGGCGATCCCGGCGGAGATTTCCGGGGTGGACCGGATCCGGGTGGTGGTGATTGACGACGGCTCGAAAGACCGGACCCGCGAGCTCGCGGAAAAGGCCGGGGCCCTGGTGGTCAGCCATCCGGAAAACCAGGGCGTGGGCGCGGCCTTTTCCACCGGGCTTCGAACCGCGCTCGCGCTCGGCGCGGACCTGATCGTCAACATTGACGCGGACGGCCAGCTCGATCCCCGCGACATCCCTCACCTGCTCGAGCCGGTGCTCTCCGGCCGCGCCGATTTCGCCACCGCGACCCGCTTTGCCAACCACGAACTCATGCCCAAGATGCCGGCGGTGAAAAAATACGGCAATTTCATGGTCCGCTCGATCATCAATTTTTTCACCGGCAAACATTTCACCGATGTGTCCTGCGGGTTCCGCGCCTACACCCGCGAGACCGCGCTCAAGCTCAACCTGTTCGGCTCCTTCACCTACACCCAGGAAACTTTTCTCAACCTGGTGGTGAAGGGCGTGCGCATGACCGAGGTCCCGCTCAAGATCCGGGGCGAGCGCGAGTTCGGCAAGAGCCGGGTGGCCAACAGCGTCTTGCGCTATGGCCTCAAATCCGGCAGCATCATCATCCTGGCTCTGCGCGACCTGAAGCCGCTCAGCTTCTTCGGTTGGATCGGCAGCCTCTTCATCGTCCTGGGCGCCGCGGGTTTCACTTTTGTTTTTATCCACTGGCTGCTCACCCGCATGACCACGCCTTTTCAATCCCTGATCCTGGTCGGCGCCGTGTTCCTCATCCTGGGCTTGCTCCTGATCGTCATGGCCCTGATCGCGGACATGCTCGGACGCATCCGCAAGAACCAGGAGGAGTTGTTGTTTATTCTGCGCGACCAGTATTTCCGCGGCCTGGAGAAAGGGACCCCGGATGAAACTTCCCGCAAAAAAGAATGATCTCGATACCCCGGCCCTGTTGCTGGACCTGGCCAAGCTGAAAAGAAACATTCAAAAGATGGCGGACTTTTTCCGGGATAAGCCCTGCAAACTCCGGCCCCATTTCAAAACGCCCAAGACCGTGGAGATCGCCAAACTGCAGCTCGATGCCGGCGCCATCGGCATCACCTGCGCCCAGGTCTCGGAGGCCGAGGTTTTGGTCCAGGCCGGGATCCATGACATCCTGATCGCGAACGAGATTGTGGGCAGGATCAAGATCAAGCGGCTGCTCAAGCTTTTGAAAAAAGGCGCGGATGTGAAAGTCGCGGTTGACAGCGCGGAGAACATCCAGGATCTCGCGCGGCTGGCGGCAAAGGCCGGGGGCACGCTGGGCGTGCTGGTTGACATCAATGTGGGCCTGCCCCGGTGCGGGGTGGCGCCGGAGCGGGGGGTCGAACTTGCCAGAATGATCGCGAAAAGTGCAAGCCTGCGGCTTCGCGGGATCATGGGCTATGAGGGCCATATCGTTCTGAGCGCGGACCGAAAGCTGCGCGAAGAGGAATGCAGGAAATCCATGGCCAAATTGGTCTCAGCCAAGGGACTGATCGAGAAAGATGGGCACAAAGTGAAGATCGTGAGCGGGGGCGGGACCGGGACCTATTATGTTACCGGAACCTTCCCGGGGGTCACCGAGGTTCAGGCCGGATCGTATGCGCTGATGGACACGCGCTACGACCAGCTCGGACTGGGGTTTGAAAAGGCCGTGACCGTGATGGCGACCGTGATCAGCAAGGCCTTTCCCCCTTTCATCATCACCGACGCGGGCGAGAAGACCATGAGCATCGAGTTCGGGCTGCCGCAACTGATCGGGGTCGAACGGGCCAAGCTGGCGATGCTGAGCGAGGAACACGGACATATCTTGTATGAAGGAACTCCGCCGGCTCTGCAAATCGGAGACCGGGTCGAGTTCTATCCCAGCCATATCTGCACCACCATCAATTTGAACGATTGGCTCTGGGTGATGGACGGCGAGCAAGTAGTGGACCGCTGGAAAATCGCGGCCCGCGGACTCGCCCAATAGCTCCTGCCGGCTCAGCGAACATATCCGAGGGAACGAAGCTTGTTGATGATCTCTTGGTCCAGGGGCGATTGCTCTTCCTTTACCCGCCTCGGCTTCCGATCATAGGTGCGGATCTTGCGAAGAGGATTTTTGGCCAGGAACTCGTCGCTGAAAACCTGAGTGAGAACTTTTCCCGGCATATCCTCCGCGACCGGCAGGCCCAGGTAATAAAGGACCGTGGGCGTGATATCGAGCAGGCCGGCGCCCTTGATCGGTTCGGCGCTTTTCTTGATGCCCGGACCGGAAAAAATGAAGATCCCGGGCGGCCGTCCCCGCGCATGGGTCCCGGAATGATTGGCATCCAGACCCTCCCTAGGCACCCGAATCATGCCGTGATCGCTGATGATGAGGAAAGCGGTGTCTGGGCCGGAAACTTTCATCAATTGGCCGATAAAACCGTCCAGCGCCTGGTAGTAATTCCGGTAGGTGTCATGGAACCGCTCGACCTCCCGCGCCGGGACCGCGGAAAAATACTGCGGCTCCATGTATTTCCAGAAAAAGTGGCCGACAATATCCGCGCCCTCGAAATAAACCGCGAGCGCCTCCGGTTTCTTGTTCTCCGCCAGATACAGGGCCACGCGCTCAAAATTCAAATCGCTGACATAGGAAAACTTGAGCAAGCTTTCCACATCCTCCCGGCTCAAAAGGTTGTCATTCTCAAAACGCTCCCATTCCTGGTCATTGAAAAGGGCAAGCCGGGAGAAATCCTCCCGCGGGACTTGCTTCGGGGTCAGCAGCACCGGATAGATTTCCTTTAACAGTTCCTCCGGGTAGGTGACCTGATGAAGCTTCATCAGGTAGGAATAGTCCATGGTCGCGGCATTGGCCTGTGCGCTGGTATCTTTGTATCGGCCCAGGCTGAGCAGGTCCGAGACCATCTCACCCGAGACTTTTTCCGCGGGCCAACTCGACCAAAAACCCACAAAGCCGACCGAATACCCGGCCTCGCTCAAAAGCTCGGCCAGGTCTTTGACCTTGCGCACGGTGCTGTTGACCGGAAAGCCCCGGGCGGAGATAAAGCCCGTGATGCCATGTTGTTCCGGCTTTTTCCCGGTCAGGATGCTGGCCCAGAGCACCGGCGAAATCTTGGTGACTTTAAAGGTGGTCAAAGGGCCGGACGACCCCTGCTCGATCAGCTTTTGCAGGTTGGGCAGCTTGTTTTCTTGAAGGAGCGGTTTGATCAAGGTCCAGGTGCCGGCATCTATCCCGATGATCACCAGCTTCCGCTTCTCCTTCGGCCGGATCGAGCGGCAGCCGATAATGGAACCTGCGCCCACGCCAAGGATCAGCATCAGCAAAATAATCGGCAATCTGCGCATTATGGCTATTTTTTCACACCCTGGTCAGTTTTGCAATCGCCTACCCTTATCCCCGGTTATGCTTGCAGATATGGGCCGTCGTAGCGTCAAGCTTTATGCTTGACCGGTCACCCACAAGGGGTGACGCTACCTGTTATCGGCGCATATAAAAAACTGAAGGCGGCTTGGGAGCCGCCTTCAGTCTTCTCGGCGTAACCCACGCCGGGAAAAAAGGAGGGGCGAGCTTGGCTTGGGCTCAAT